>JBEOKH010000318.1:0-1743 GCA_040275625.1 Thauera sp.
CGGCCTCGCCGATCACGCTCGCCAACGGCAGCGACGGCGTGCTCGCGCTCGATGTGCAGTACGCCGGCGGCGGCAGCGCGGCGAGCGCCACCGGGCTGGCGGCGCTCGCCGAAATCGAGGACATCGCGATCGTCGCCGCGCCCGGCGCCGCCGCGCTCACCGCGCCGACCGACCAGGCGGTGCGCGATGCGCTCGTCAGCCACTGCGAGAACCTGCGCTACCGCTTCGCCATCCTCGCCGGCCCACGCGAGGCCGACACCGCCACCATCCGCGAGATCCGCGGCCAGCACGACTCCAAGTACGCCGCGCTCTACTACCCCTGGCTGGTCGCGACCCTGCCCGGCAGCGCGCGCGAGACCGTGCTGTATTCGCCCGAGGGCGCGATGGCCGGCATCTACGCGCGCAGCGACATCGAGCGCGGCGTGCACAAGGCACCCGCCAACGAGACCGTGCGCGGCGTGCTGCGCTTCTCGCGCAACGTCAACAAGGGCGAGCAGGACGTGCTCAACCCCGAGGGCATCAACTGCCTGCGCTTCTTCGAGGGCCGCGGCTTGCGCGTGTGGGGTGCGCGCACGATCAGCTCCGACCCCGAGTGGACCTACATCAACGTGCGCCGGCTGTTCATCTATCTCGAGCACTCGATCGACCGCAGCACGCAGTGGGCGGTGTTCGAGCCCAACAACGAGGAGCTCTGGCTCAAGATCCGGCTCACCATCGAGGGCTTCCTGTACGACGTCTGGCGCACCGGCGCGCTGCTCGGCGCACGCCCGGAGGATGCCTACTTCGTGCGCTGCGACCGCAGCACGATGAGCCAGTCCGATCTCGACAATGGACGCATGGTGTGCCTGATCGGCGTCGCGCCGACCAAGCCGGCCGAGTTCGTGATCTTCCGCATCGGCCAGTGGACGGCCGACGCATCGATCGTCTGACGCTGCGCCCCGGCGCCGACAAACACCGCCTTTCAGGAGATCTGCGATGGCCATCCTGCGTGAAGACCCCTACGGCCCGTTCAATTTCAAGGTCACCATCAACCCGGCCAGCGGCGGCGAGTTCCGCGGCGGCTTCTCCGACGTGTCGGGGCTATCGACCGAGATCACCTACGCCGACTACCGCGACGGCACCGACGCCTTCAACCGTCCGCGCAAGGTGCCGCTGATGTACAAGGCCGGCGACGTCACCCTCAAGCGCGGCCTGATCGCCGCGCTCGACCTGTGGAACTGGGTGACCCAGGTGCGTCGCGGCAACATGGAGGCGCGCGCCACCGTGGTGATCGAGCTGATGAGCGAGGACCGCTCGCAGACCGTGGCGCAATGGAAGCTGATCAACGCCCGGCCTTCCAAGTGGACCGGCCCGACGCTCGCCGCCAAGGGCGCGTCGGACGTGGCGATGGAAGAGCTGACCCTGGTGTGCGAGGACCTCGAGTTCGAGTGAGCACCAGGCCCGAACACCTGTCCATGTAGCCTGACCCCGGATCGAGGCACGAACCATGAGCGTCGCGTTGCTGGGAAGCCTGTGGCGCCCCGGGCTGCCGCCCGGCGTGTACGAAGAGCGGCCGGTGCAGACCGTGCGCACGCGCGTGCGCCTCGACGTCGCCGCCTTCGTCGGCCTGGCCGAGCGCGGGCCGGTGAACACCCCGGTGGCGATCGACGACATCGGCCAGTTCGAGGCCGTGTTCGGCCCCGCGCTGCCCGGCCTGGCGCTGGCGCTCGCGGTACGCCTGTTCTTCGCCAACGGCGGGCGGCG
>JBEOKH010000319.1:0-9230 GCA_040275625.1 Thauera sp.
GGCGGCTGGATCGCCGAAGCCGTGACCGCGATCGGCGGCAGTTCGGCCTGGTTCGACCGTGGCTTCGTAACCTATTCCAACGACGCCAAGATGGACATGCTCGGCGTCTGCGCGCAGACCCTGGCCGGGCACGGCGCGGTGAGCGAGGCCACCGTGCGGGAGATGGCCGAGGGCGCACTCGCGCGCAGCCTCGCCGACGTGGCTGTGGCGGTGTCCGGCGTCGCCGGCCCCACCGGCGGCACCGCCACAAAGCCGGTGGGGATGGTGTGCATCGCCTGGGCCGCCAAGGCCGCGTCCACCTGCACCCTGACCGTCAATTTCGCTGGCGACCGCGCAACCGTGCGCCGGCACACGGTCATCCGCGCGCTCGACGGCATCGTTCACCTGGCCACTCAGAAGCCCTGACGAAGCGCCCCCGCGCTTGCGCTGCAGTTATTTGTTTGGCATTAATACGTAACGCTTGCGCACCCGCACAACGGAGCGGGGAAAATTTTTTATCTGTAAATTCATACAGGCATTAAACTAGCGACACGCACATGGCAGGCCCGCATGCCTGCAATCTTTGTGCCATAATCAGTTCAACTCACAGGACGCACCTCCATGGACGACAACAAGGCCAAAGCCCTCGCCGCCGCGCTCTCCCAGATCGAAAAGCAGTTCGGCAAGGGCTCGATCATGCGCATGGGCGATGGCAGCATCGAGCGCGACATCCAGACCGTCTCCACCGGCTCGCTCGGGCTCGACATCGCGCTCGGCCTCGGCGGCCTGCCACGCGGTCGCGTGGTCGAGATCTACGGCCCGGAATCGTCCGGCAAGACCACGCTGACCTTGCAGGTCATCGCCGAGATGCAGAAGATCGGCGGCACCGCAGCCTTCATCGATGCCGAGCACGCGCTCGACGTGGGTTACGCCGAAAAGCTCGGCGTGAACATCGAGGATCTGCTGATCTCGCAGCCCGACACCGGCGAACAGGCGCTCGAGATCGCCGACATGCTGGTACGTTCGGGCGGGGTCGACATCGTCGTCATCGACTCGGTCGCCGCGCTCACGCCCAAGGCTGAAATCGAGGGCGAGATGGGCGACCAGCTCCCCGGCCTGCAGGCCCGCCTGATGTCGCAGGCGCTGCGCAAGCTCACCGCAAACATCAAGCGTACCAACACTCTGGTCATCTTCATCAACCAGATCCGCATGAAGATCGGCGTGATGTTCGGCAGCCCGGAGACCACCACCGGCGGCAATGCGCTCAAGTTCTACGCCTCGGTGCGCATGGACATCCGCCGCACCGGCACAATCAAGAAGGGCGACGAGGTGGTTGGCTCCGAGACCCGCGTCAAGGTCGTCAAGAACAAGGTCTCGCCGCCGTTCAAGGAAGCGCACTTCGACATTCTCTACGGCGAGGGCATCTCGCGCGAAGGCGAGATCATCGATCTCGGCGTCGATAACAAGATCGTCGACAAGTCCGGCGCATGGTATGCATACAAGGGCGAAAAGATCGGCCAGGGCAAGGACAATTCGCGCGAGTTCCTGCGCGCCAACCCTGCGCTCGCCCGCGAGATCGAGAACAAGGTCCGGGTGGCGGTCGGCCTGTCCGAGATGCCGCCCGCCGCCTCGGCCACGCCTGCGCCGGCCGAGGCCTGACGACGACCCCCGCACCATGGGCGAGCCGAGCCTGCGCCAGCGTGCGCTCCGTCACCTCGCCCGCCGCGACCATTCACGCGCCGAGCTGATGCGCAAGCTGGTTGCGCACGGCGAGCGTGCCGAGGTCGCAGCGCTCATCGACCGGATGTCTGAACTCGGCCTGCAATCCGACAGCCGCTATGCCGAGGCCTTCGTGCGCGGCAAGGCTGCTCGTTTCGGAAGTGGCCGGCTGCGCAGCGAACTCGCCCGGCGCGGCATCGAGCGTGAACTGATCGATGAGGCGATCGCCCGCGAGTGCGTAGAATCCGAAACGGAACGCGCGCGCGTCGTGCTGCGCAGCCGCTTTCCCGACACACCCGCCGACGCGCGCGAATGGGCCCGCCAGGCGCGCTTCCTGCAAACCCGGGGCTTCGCGCCCGAGCTGATCCGCAAGCTGCTGAAAGAGCCCCACGATGAGTCTGCTTAAGGTCGCCAGCCTGCAAAAGCGCTACAAGTCTCGCACGGTGGTGCACGACGTCGGCTTCGAGGTCGGCTCTGGCGAGGTCGTCGGCCTCCTCGGCCCCAACGGTGCGGGCAAGACCACCTGCTTCTACATGATCGTCGGCCTGGTGCGCGCCGACGGGGGCGAGATCGCGCTCGACGGCAACGACCTGACCCACTTGCCGATCCATGCACGCGCGCGCCTCGGCCTGTCCTACCTGCCGCAGGAAATGAGCGTGTTCCGCAAGCTCACCGTGGCCGAAAACATCCGCGCCGTGCTCGAACTGCAGCGCCTCGACGGACGCCGAATCAACGAACGCCTCGAAGAGTTGCTGCAGGAACTCGGCATCCACCACCTGCGCAACAACGCCGCGATCTCCCTGTCGGGGGGCGAACGACGACGCTGCGAGATCGCCCGCGCGCTCGCCACCGACCCGCGCCTGATCCTGCTCGACGAACCCTTCGCCGGCGTCGACCCGATCGCGGTCATCGATATCCAGAAAATCATCCGCTTCCTGAAGGAGCGCGGCATCGGGGTGCTGATCACCGACCACAACGTGCGCGAAACGCTGGGCATCTGCGACCGCGCCTACATCATCAGCGAAGGCCGCGTGCTGGCGAGCGGGCACCCGTCGGAGATCATCGACAACGAACGGGTACGCCAGGTCTACCTGGGCGAACATTTCCGCCTCTGATTCCGCCCTCGGCCAAGCGCGATGAAACCCAGCCTCCAGCTCAAGCTCTCCCAGCACCTCACGCTGACGCCGCAGTTGCAGCAGTCGATCAAGCTGCTGCAACTGTCCACGATCGAGCTGAACCAGGAAATCGAGCGCGTGCTGCTCGAGAACCCGATGCTCGAGCGCGAGGACGGTGACGGCGTGGAATTCAGCCCGCCTCCCCCGCCGGGGGCCCCTGAGCGCCCCACGACCGAAACGCCCGCGGAGCCCGTCGGCGAGACGGAGGCGCGCGAAGGCGGCGAAGGCAGCAGCGAGGATGAAAGCATCGACTGGTCGAACGTCGGCCAAGGCGCATCGAGCCGCAGCGAGGACGACGACGATGGCGACTACCAGGACATCCAGGCCGCCGGCGTGTCGCTGCGCGAACATCTCGACCAGCAAGTCGCGCTGTCACCGCTCTCCGACCGTGACCGCGCGCTGGTGCGCTTCCTGATCGAAGCGCTCGACGACGACGGCTACCTGCACCAGCCGCTGGAGGACCTGCTCGAGTTGTTGCCGCAGGACGCGGGGGTCGATCTCGACGACCTCTTGATCGCGCTTCGCCACGTGCACAATCTCGAGCCTGCCGGAATCGGCGCGCGCAGCCCGCAGGAATGTCTCGCGCTGCAACTGCAGGTGCGGCCTCCCAGCCCGGTGCGCCGGCTCGCACTCGAGATCGTCACCCAACATCTCGAACTGCTCGCTGAACGCAATTTCGCCCGTCTCAAGAAGCTCACCGGCTGCGACGACGACAGCCTGCGCGCCGCCCAGGCGCTGATCTGCAGCCTCGACCCGCATCCCGGCTCACGCTACTCGACCGCGGAGACGCGCTATGTGCTGCCCGACGTCGTCGTGCGCAAGACGCGTGGGCGCTGGTCGGTAAGCCTCAACCACGAAGCGATGCCGCGCCTGCGCATCAACCGTCTTTACGCCAGCCTGCTGCAGCAGAACCGCGGCCAGGGCGGCGGACTGAGCGGACAACTGCAGGAGGCACGCTGGCTCATCAAGAATGTGCAGCAACGCTTCGACACCATCCTGCGCGTCTCCCAGGCGATCGTTGACCAGCAACGACAGTTCTTCGATCATGGGGACGTGGCGATGCGGCCACTCACCCTCCGGGAGATCGCAGACCAGCTCGAGCTGCACGAATCCACCGTTTCGCGCGTCACCACGCAGAAGTACATGGCGACACCGCGCGGTGTGTTCGAACTCAAGTACTTCTTCGGCAGTCACGTCGCCACCGACACCGGCGGGGCGGCGTCCTCCACGGCGATTCGCGCGCTGATTCGCCAGCTGGTGGACGCGGAAGACAGCAAGAAACCGCTGTCCGACGCCAGGATCGCCGAAGTCCTCGGCCAGCAGGGTATCGTCGTCGCGCGGCGCACGATCGCCAAGTACCGCGAATCGCTCAATATCCCACCGGTCAGCCTGCGCAAATCCCTCTGACAATAACAGGAGTCCTCCATGAATCTGAACATCACCGGGCGCCACGTCGAAGTCACCCCCGCCATCCGTGACTATGTGACCTCCAAGCTCGACCGCGTCATCCGCCACTTCGACAACGTCACCAGCGTCGCGGTCATCCTGTCGGTCGAAAAGCTCAAGCAGAAGGCGGAAGTGACGCTGCACGTGCGCGGCAAGGACATCTTCGTCGAGAGCGAAGACACCGACCTTTACGCGGCAATCGACGCAATGGCCGACAAGCTCGACCGTCAGGTTCAGAAGTACAAGCAGAAGCAGTCCGAGCACAATCACGAGTCGCTCAAGCACCAGGCTCCGGAAGCCTGAGGCCCGGGTAGAAGTTCCCCGTCCGGGGTGTGGTTATAATGCGCGCGTTTTCACGATGCGCGGCCGCATACGCCCCGGACCGGCCCTCGCCAACCCTGGCGGCGGCTGACCGAAAAGCGTGCGAGCCCACCTGCGAATGAGCCTCATATCCCAACTCCTGCCGCTGTCCAACGTGGTTGTCAATCTCGACGCAAGCAGCAAGAAGCGTGTCTTCGAGCAGGCTGGCCTGCTCTTCGAGAACCACCAGGGCATCGCCCGCAGCACTGTCTTCGACAGCCTCTTCACCCGCGAACGCCTCGGTTCGACCGGGCTGGGCCAGGGCATCGCAATCCCGCATGGGCGCATCAAGGGCCTCAAGGACGCTGCAGGCGCCTTCCTGCGCCTCGCCACGCCGGTTCAGTTCGACGCGCCCGACGGGCGGCCGGTCGACATGCTGTTCGTGCTGCTGGTGCCGGAGCAGGCCAACGAAACCCATCTCCAGCTGCTCTCCGAGCTCGCCCAGATGTTCAGCGACCGCGAGTTCCGCGAGACCCTGCACGGCGCGCCCGACGCCGCGCAGATCCATCGCCTGTTCATGAATTGGGGGGCCGATGCGGCAAACCAGCCTGACCCGGCTGTATGAGGCCCATCGCGCTGGCCTGAGCCTCGTCCACGTCAGCGGTCCGCTCGACGTCCGCCTCTCGGTTGCGGAAGAGCGCATCTGGCCGGCCGACCTGGTCGGCCACCTGAACCTGATCCACCCCGGCCGCCTGCAGGTGCTCGGCGCTGCCGAACTGGCGTGGGCGCAGCGCCAGGCCCACGAGAAAGTCGCCCACCACCTCAACGAGATCCTCTCCGCGCACCCACCGGCGATCATCGTCGCCGACGGCTGCGAAATCCCCAACATCCTGCACGGCATCTGCGAAGCGCACGACGTGGCGCTATTCACCGCGCGCCACCCGTCGGCGAGCGTGATCGACCAGCTTCGCCTTTACCTGTCACGCGAACTCGCCGAGAAGATCTCCCTGCACGGCGTGTTCATGGATGTGCTCGGGCTGGGAGTCATGATCACCGGCGACTCCGGAGCCGGCAAATCCGAGCTCGGCCTCGAGCTGATCTCGCGCGGTCACGGTCTGGTCGCCGACGACGTGGTCGAACTGTCGCGCATCGCACCCACCGTGCTCGAAGGCCGCTGCCCCGAGATGCTGCAGGACTTCATCGAGGTGCGCGGCCTCGGGCTGATCAACATCCGTACCATCTTCGGCGAGACGGCGTGCCGGCGAAAGATGCGTCTGCGCCTGATCTGCCACCTCGACCGCCGCCAGCCCGGCCCCGACGACCCCAGTCGCCTGCCGTTGCAGCAGGAGACGCAGGACATCCTAGGCGTCAAGATCGCACGCGTCGTGCTGCCAGTGGCCGCAGGACGCAATCTGGCAGTGCTGCTCGAAGCGGCCGTGCGCTCGACCATCCTCAAGCTGCGCGGCCTCGATTCGACGCAGGAGTTCATCGACCGCCAGATGCGCGCGCTGCGCGCCAACGAGCCTTCCCGGCCAGCCTGAGCCTCCGCCCGCCCCCGTGCGCACTTGCGGCACCGCGCCGCCCGCTGTTACGCTCGAGCGCTTTGCAGCCGCCCACGGGCACGCCATGAGCTCCACACCCGACTACCTGGAACGCATCCTCAACGCACAGGTGTACGACGTCGCCGTCGAGACTCCGCTCGACCTCGCCACCAACCTGTCGGCGCGCGTGCACAACCGGATCTACTTCAAGCGCGAGGACATGCAGCCCGTGTTCAGCTTCAAGATCCGTGGCGCCTACAACAAGATGGTCAAGCTGTCGCCACAGGCCCTGAAGCGCGGCGTAATCTGCGCCTCGGCGGGCAACCACGCGCAAGGCGTGGCGTTGTCGGCGGCCCGGCTCGGCGTGCGCGCGGTGATCGTGATGCCGAGCACTACGCCGCAGATCAAGATCGACGCGGTCAAGGCGCGTGGCGGCGAAGTCGTGCTCGCCGGCGAGTCCTATTCCGACGCCTACACCCACGCGCTGGAGCTGGAAAAAGCCGAAAAGCTCACCTTCGTCCACCCCTTCGACGACCCCGAGGTGATCGCCGGCCAGGGCACGGTGGGCATGGAGATCCTGCGCGCACACCCGCAGCCCATCCACGCCGTGTTCTGCTGCGTCGGCGGCGGCGGCCTGATCGCCGGGGTCGCGGCCTACATCAAGCGCCTGCGCCCGGAAACGAAGATCATCGGCGTCGAGGCGGTGGATGCCGACGCGATGACGCAGTCGCTCGCGGCCGGCCGGCGCGTCGTGCTCGAGCAGGTCGGCATCTTCGCCGACGGCGCCGCGGTCAAGGAGGTCGGGGTCGAGACCTTCCGCCTGTGCCAGCAGTACGTCGACGAGATGATCGTGGTCGACAACGACGCCATCTGCGCCGCCATCAAGGACGTGTTCGAGGACACGCGCTCGATCCTCGAACCCGCCGGCGCGCTCGCCGTGGCCGGCGCGAAGGAATACGCCAGGCGTCACAAGCTGCGCGACAAGAGCCTGGTGGCGGTGGCCTCGGGGGCCAACATGAACTTCGACCGCCTGCGTTTCGTCGCCGAACGTGCCGAGCTCGGCGAGCAGCGCGAGGCCGTGCTGGCGGTGACGATCCCGGAAAAACCCGGCTCGTTCAGGAAGTTCATCAGCGTGCTCGGCAACCGCAACATCACCGAATTCAACTACCGCTACGCCGATGCCAGCCAGGCGCACATCTTCGTCGGCGTGACCGTGCACAACCGCAGCGAGGTCGCGCGCCTGGTCGAGATGCTCGAGCGCCACGAACTGCCGGCGCTGGACCTCACCGACGACGAGATGGCCAAGTCGCACGTGCGCTACATGGTAGGCGGGCGCGCACCGCAGGTCGACAACGAGGTCGTGTATCGCTTCGTTTTCCCCGAGCGTCCGGGCGCACTGATGAATTTCCTCTCCAACCTGCACTCGGACTGGAACATCTCACTGTTTCACTACCGCAACCACGGCTCGGATTTCGGCCGCGTGCTGGTGGGCATGCAGGTGCCGCCCGCCGACCAGAAGGCCTTCGACGCCTTCCTGCAGCGCCTCGGCTACGACTACGTGGCCGAGACAGACAACCCGGCTTACCGCATGTTCCTGTCCGGGAGCTGAGGCGACGGGGCAGAGCCCGACGCCGCATCGCTCGCGACGTGGTTCAGGCGCGCGGCTTGGCCACACCATTTTCGGTCACTAGCCAGTCCATCGGCTGGTCGTGTTCCTGCGGCAGCGTACTCGCCACGCGCCCGATCTCGAACCCGACGCCGACCGCGATCGTTCGCATGCCGGCCAGGGTGCGGTCGAAGTAGCCGCCGCCGTAACCGAGCCGGTAACCACGATCGTCGAAGGCATTGAGCGGGATCAGGAGTACCTCGGGCTCCACCGTCTCGCCGTCGGCGGGATGCGGAATGCCGTGGCGGTCGAGCGGCATCGGCATGCCCGGTGTCCACACGCGGAACACCATCGGTGCATGACGCTCCAGCACCACCGGCAACGCCGCCACCCGGGCAGGCGCGGCAGCCAGCCAGGCCTGCACCCACGGACGCAGGTCGGGCTCGGCACGATAGGGCCAGCAAAAGCCGAGCGTGCGTGGCTGCAATCTGGCGATCAGCGCGTCGAGATGACCGCCGATGTGCACGGACAAGCGTTCGCGTCGCTCGGCCGGCAGTTGCTCGCGCCGATGCAGCGCATGCTCGCGCAGCGCCTTGCGCCGTGCAGCGGGATCGTGGTGCGGGGCAGCAAAGGTCATCATCACTGTGTTAAGGTTGGCATTGAAACGGAGGCATCACCAGGCATGAACATCGCATTGTGCGCAGCCCTGCTGGCTGCGGCATTCCTGGTCCCGGACCGGGCATCCGCACAAGCCGGGCCCATCGACGGGGACACCCGTATCGTCGCCGCTCGCGAAGCGGCGCGCAAGGGCGACCGTGACACCCTCGAACGGCTGGCCGCCGTGCGTGACGCCCACCCGCTCGACGCCTATCCGCGCTACTGGCTGCTTGCCAACCAGCTCGCGCGCAACGAGCCGCCCCCCAGCACGGCCCTGCACGCCTTCCTCGCCGAAGAAGCGGGCTCGCACCTGGCCGAACGCCTGCGCGCCGACTGGCTGCACCGGCTGGCCAGGGACGGCGACTGGGCGGGATTCCGCGCGCTCTATGGCGACCTGCGCAACCCCGACCCCGAGCTGCGCTGCACCGCATGGACCGCACGCCTGCTGAGTGGCGAGCGCAGCGTGCTTACCGAAGTCGCGCAGCAATGGGATGAACTCACCGACGCCCACCCGAGCTGCGACACCGCGCTGCGCAGCGCGGTCGACGCCGGCACGGTGGACGAGGAGCGCGTGTGGTGGCGCATCCGCCGCCAGATCGACACCCGCAAGCCTGACGCCGCGCTCGCCAGCCTGACTCTGCTGCCCGTCGCGAGCGCGCCGGCGCATTACGAACTCGAGCAGGCGATCCGCTCCCCGGCGCCCTGGCTCGACCGCCTGCCCCCCAACTTCGCGGTGACGCGCGGCGGGCGCGAGGTAGCGCTCGCCGCGCTGGTGCGCTTGGCGCGGGAGGATGCCGAGGCCGCACG
>JBEOKH010000320.1:0-15436 GCA_040275625.1 Thauera sp.
GGCACCACATCCCAGTACCCAAGGCGGGAGGGAGGCGTCCATTACATCTCCTACACGCGGATTCGCGACCGCCTCACTCGGCGGTACGGACGGGCAAGCCCTCGGCCCAGGCGTTGCGTGCGCGCCGGGCGCGCTCGAACACCGCCTCAAGCCCGTCGCCATCACCCTCGACCAGCATCATGCGCAGGCGTGCGAGCTCGCCAAGGTAGGCGTCGAGCTCCTCGAGCAGCGCGACCCGGTTGGCGACGCAGATGTCTCGCCACATCTCGGGGTGGCTGCCGGCGATACGGGTAAAGTCGCGGAAGCCGCTGGCTGCGTGCGAGAACAGCAGCGGCGCGTTGCTGCGCCCGGCGAGATCGTCCACCAGTCCGAAGGCAAGCAGGTGCGGGAGGTGGCTCACAGCGGCGAACACCCGGTCGTGCTCCTGCGGCGTCATGGCGACGACGTGCGCGCCGCACGCCTCCCAGGCATCGCGCACCCGCTGCACCGCCTCCGGGCAACTCTCGGGCAGCGGGGTCAGCACCACCTTGCGGCCCATGTAGAGTTCGGCAAAGGCGGCCTCGACGCCGCTCTTCTCGGCCCCAGCGATTGGGTGCGCGGGCACCACGTCGGGCAGCACCGCGCCAAAGTGGCGATGCACCGCATCGACCACGTCGCGCTTGGTGCTGCCGGCGTCGGTGACCACCGTGCCGGGCTGCAGGTGCGGCGCCATCGCGGCCATGATCGCGTGCATCTGCCCGACCGGCGCCGCGAGCAGAACCAGGTCGGCACCGTCGAGGGCAGTCGCCCAGTCGTCCGCGATTTCATCGATCACGCCGAGCGCGCACGCGCGCTCGAGCACTTCACGCCGGCGACCGACACCGACGATACGTTCGACCGCCCCCGCGCGCCGCAGGGCGAGCGCGAACGAACCGCCGATCAGGCCGACGCCACAGACGACGAGCTTGCCAATGCGCACCATCGCTCGCGCTCCGTTTACGCGAGCGCCTGGCGCAGCGCCTCGATGAAGCGCGTATTCTCTTCGGCCAGGCCGATCGACACCCGCAGCCACTGCGGCATGCCGTAGGCCGCGATCGGACGCACGATCACGCCCTGGCGCAGCAACGCCTGGTTCACACCGATGGCATCGCCGACCTTGAAGGTGACGAAGTTGCCTGCCGACGGGATCCATTCCAGGCCCAGGTCACGGAGAGCCGCGGTGAGCTGGACCATGCCGCGGCGGTTGACCTCGGCGCTGCGCGCGAGGAACTCGTCGTCGCCGAGCGCAGCCTCGGCTGCGGCGAGCGCCACCGAAGAGACGTTGAACGGCTGGCGCACGCGGTTCATCAGGTCGACCACCTCTGGATGACCGATACCGTAGCCCACACGCAGCCCCGCGAGGCCGTAAGCCTTGGAGAAGGTGCGCGACACCAGCAAATTCGGGAAGCGCGCGAGCCAGGCGATCGAGTCGTAGCGCTGCTCGGCGTCGAGGTACTCGGTGTAGGCCTCGTCGAGCACCACGAGCACGTGGCGCGGCACGCGGGCGAGGAACGCTTCGAGTTCAGCCCCGGGAATGAAGGTGCCGGTCGGGTTGTTCGGGTTGGCGATGAACACCACCCGCGTCTGCGCTTCAACCGCCGCAGCCATCGCGTCGAGGTCGTGGCCGAAGTGTCTGGCCGCCACCTCGATGCCGCGCGCACCGCGCGCATTGGTGGCGAGCGGATAGACCGCGAAGGCGTGACGCGAATACACCGCCGACAGTCCGGGCGCGAGGAAAGCCTGGGCGGCGAGTTCAAGGATGTCGTTGGAGCCGTTGCCGATCACCAGTTGCTCCGGCTTGACGCCGAAGCGCTCGCACAGCGCCTTCTTGAGCGCAAACGCTCCGCCGTCCGGGTAGCGCGCAATGTCGGCCATCGCCGCCATGGCGGCATCGCGCGCGCGCGCGCTGACGCCAAGCGGGTTCTCGTTGGAGGCGAGCTTGACGATGTCGGCCTCGGCGATGCCCATCTCGCGAGCGAGCTCGGAAATCGGCTTACCCGGCTGGTAGGCCATGATCGCGCGGATGTAGTCGGGGGCAAGGCTGGCAATGCTCATGATCGTCTCCTGCTGTGGCCACCACGGCATGGGCAGCCCTGTTGTGCAATCGGGGTCGCGCTCAGATCGCCGCGACCGGGTAGGAACCGATGATCTTCACGAAGGCGGCGCGCTCGTTGAGCTCGCCGAGCGCGGCGGCCACCTCCGGATCCTCGCGGTGGCCGTTGATGTCGGCGTAGAAGACGTACTCCCAAAGGCCCGAGCGCGCCGGGCGCGACTGCAGCTTGGTCATGTCCACGCCATGCTGGGCGAGCGGCTCTAGCAGGCTGTGGATCGCCCCCGGCCGGTTGGTCGCGGAGAACACCAGCGACGTGCGATCCTGGCCGGACGGGCCGGCGTCGTGATCGGCGATGACCAGGAAGCGGGTGGTGTTGTTGGGGTCGTCCTCGATGTTGGGTGCGAGGATGTTGAGGCCGTAGAGCTGGGCAGCCGCCTCACCGGCAAGCGCACACGACTCGGGATCCTCGGAGGCCATGCGCGCCGCCTCGGCGTTGCTCGCCACCGGCACCCGCGGCAGGTGCGGCAGGTTGCGGTTGAGCCATTCATGGCACTGCGCGAGCGACTGCGCGTGGGAGTAGATGCGCCTGACCGCACCAATGCCTTCGGCGCGCGACATCAGCTGCTGATGAATGCGCAGGCGCACCTCGCCGCAGACCTTGAGCGGGTTGGCGAGCAGCAGGTCGAGCGTGCCGCCGACCGCGCCCTCGGTGGAGTTCTCCACCGGCACCACGCCGTAGTCGGCGTTGCCGGCCTCGACCGCGCGGAACACGTCGTCGATCGCGGCCATCGGCAGGAAGTTGGGCGCGGAGCCGAAGTGCTTGCGGCTGGCGCTCTCGGAGAAGGTGCCTGCGGGGCCGAGGTAGGCCACGCGCAGCGGCTGCTCGAGGCCGAGGCAGGCCGACATGACCTCACGGAAGATGGTCTTGACCGCGTCCGCAGACAAGGGCCCGGGGTTGAGCTCGGCCAGCCGGCGCAGCACCTGGGCCTCGCGCTCGGGGCGGTAGTACATCACCCCGCGCTTGATCTCGCCCACGCGCTGCGCGCAGCGTGCGCGCTCGGCGAGGCGGGCGAGGATTTCCTCGTCGATGCGGTCGATCTCGTTGCGCAGTTTCAGCAGTTCGTCGCTCATGCTCGGCCCGTGGCCCCTCCAGCTTCCGGCTTGATGTTGTGTTCGTGCGCCCTTGCCCGCCCCGCCCGGCCTCAGCCGCGGCGCGCGGCGAAGTCGCGCATGAAGTCGACCAGCGCCTCTACGCCGGCCAATGGCAGCGCGTTGTAGATCGACGCACGCATGCCGCCGACCGACTTGTGGCCCTTCAGCTGCACCAGCCCGGCGGCCTTCGACTCGGCGAGGAAGGCCTCGTTGAGCGCCTCGTCCCTGAGGAAGAAGGGCACGTTCATGCGCGAGCGGCAGGCACGGTCGACGCGATTCTCGTAGAAATCGCTGGCGTCGAGGAAGTCGTACAGCAGCTTCGCCTTGGCGATGTTCTGCGCCTCGATTGCGGCTACGCCGCCCTGGCGCTTCAACCACTGGAAGACCAGACCAGCGATGTAGATCGAATAGGTCGGCGGGGTGTTGTACATCGAGCCGTTGTCGGCCACCGTCTTGAAATCGAAGGCGGTCGGGCAATGCGGCATCGCGCGTCCGAGCAGGTCGTCGCGCACGATGACGATGGTCAGGCCGGCCGGGCCGATGTTCTTCTGTGCGCCGCCGAAGATGAGGCCGTACTTCGACACGTCGATCGCGCGCGACAGGATGTGCGAGGACATGTCGGCCACCACCGGCAAGTCGCCGCGGCCGATCTGCGCCAGGTCGGGCTCGAAGGGGTATTCGACGCCGCCGATAGTCTCATTGGTGCAGGTGAAGACGTAGGCCGGATCAGCCGACAGCGTCCACTCCGCCATCGCCGGCACGGCGGTGAAGCCGCTCGCCTCGGACGACGCCGCGATGTTCACCTCGGCGTACTTGCGCGCCTCCTTCTGCGACTTCTGCGACCACGAACCGGTGACCACGTAGTCGGCCACGCGCTTGTCGCCCAGCAGGTTCATCGGGATGATCGCGTTCTCGGCGATCGCCCCGCCCTGCATGAACAGGATGTGGTAGTTCGCCGGCACCACGAGCAGCTCGCGCAGGTCGGCCTCGGCCTGCGCGGCGATGGCGGTGAACTCCTTGCCGCGATGGCTCATCTCCATAACGCCCATCCCCGAGCCGTGCCAGTCGAGCATCTCGTCGGCGGCCTGGCGCAGCACCGCCTCGGGCAGCACCGCGGGGCCGGCGCTGAAGTTCCATACGCGGCTCATCAGGCCTCTCCTTCCTCGCCGGCGGCCGGGGCCTCACCCTCGTCCGCACCCTCGGCGGCCTCGCCGTTGGCACGCATGCTCTCGTCCGCCTCCGACTCCGCCACCTTCTCGACGCTGGCGAGGAAAGTGCCCTCGTCGAGGTTGATCAGGGTCACGCCCTGGGTCGAGCGCCCCATCTCGCGGATGCTCTCGACGCTGGTGCGGATCAATACGCCGCCGGTCGAGATCAGCATGATCTCGCCGCTCGGCTCGACCAGCACCGCGGCGACCAGCTTGCCGTTACGGTCGCTGGTCTGGATCGCGATCATGCCCTTGGTGCCGCGGCCGTGGCGGGTGTATTCCGCCACCGGGGTGCGCTTGCCGTAGCCGTTCTCGGTCGCGGTCAGCACCGATTGCTCCTCGCCCTTGGCGACCAGCATGGCGATCACCGCCTGGCCGTCTTCCAGCATCATGCCGCGCACGCCGCGCGCCTCGCGGCCCATCGGGCGCACGTCGGTCTCGGCGAAGCGCACCGCCTTGCCGGCGTCGGAGAACAGCATCACGTCGGACTGCCCGTCGGTGATGGCCACCCCGATGAGGTGGTCGCCGTCGTCGAGATTGACCGCGATGATGCCGGCCTTGCGCGGGTTGGAGAACGCAGACAGCGCGGTCTTCTTGACCGTGCCTTCCGAGGTCGCCATGAACACGAAGTGCTCTTCGTCGAATTCCTTGATCGGCAGCACCGCGGTGATCTTCTCGCCTTCGATGAGCGGGAAGAGGTTCACGATCGGCTTGCCGCGCGAGTTGCGCGTGCCCTCCGGCACCTCGTACACCTTGAGCCAGTAGCAGCGCCCGCGGCTCGAGAAGCACAGCACGGTGTCGTGGGTGTTGGCGACGAAGAGACGGTCGATGAAGTCCTCGTCCTTCATCGAGGTCGCCTGCTTGCCACGGCCGCCACGGCGCTGGGCGCGGTAGTCGGCGAGCGGCTGGCGCTTGAAGTAGCCGGTGTGCGACAGGGTCACGACCATGTCTTCAGGCGTGATCAGGTCCTCGATGTTGATCTCGGCGGTGTTCATCACCAGCTCGGAGCGACGCGGGTCGCCGAACTGGTTACGCACCGCGCCGAGCTCTTCGACGATGATCGCGGTGATGCGCTCGGGGCGGGCGAGGATGTCGAGCAGGTCCGTGATGACGTCCATGACCTCGCGGTACTCGCCGACGATCTTGTCCTGCTCCAGCCCGGTCAGACGCTGCAGGCGCAGTTCCAGAATGGCCTGGGCCTGGATTTCGGACAGGCGATAGCCCTGCGCCTGCAGGCCGAACTGCGGATCCAGCCCTTCCGGCCGGTAGCTGTCGGCCAGTGCGCGCGACAGCATCTCCTCGACCAGCGCCGAGCGCCACTCACGCGCCATCAGCTCGCGCTTGGCATCGGCCGGCGTGGGCGCGGCCTTGATCAGGGCGATGATCTCGTCGACGTTGGATAGCGCCACCGCCAGACCTTCGAGGATGTGGCCGCGGTCGCGCGCCTTCTTCAGCTCGAAGATGGTGCGGCGGGTGACGACCTCGCGGCGGTGCTCGAGGAAGCACACCAGCATCTGCTTGAGGTTGAGCAGGCGCGGCTTGCCGTCGACCAGCGCGACCATGTTCATGCCGAAGCTGTCCTGCAGCTGGGTGTGCTTGAACAGCTTGTTGAGCACCACCTCGGGCATCTCGCCGCGCTTGAGCTCGACCACCAGGCGCATGCCGGATTTGTCGGACTCGTCGCGGATCTCGCTGATGCCCTCGATCTTCTTCTCGTTGACCAGCTCGGCCATGCGCTCCTGCAGGGTGCGCTTGTTCACCTGGTAGGGCAGCTCGTCGACGACGATCGCCTGGCGGTCGGTCTTGCCGATCGGCTCGAAGTGGGTGCGCGCGCGCATGATCACGCGCCCACGGCCGGTGCGGTAGCCTTCGCGCACGCCAGCCAGGCCGTAGATCAGGCCTGCGGTCGGGAAGTCCGGCGCCTGCACGATGTCGATCAGGGCCTCGATGTCGGTTTCGGGGTCTTCGAGCAGCTTCAGGCAGGCGTCGATGACCTCGCCCAGGTTGTGCGGCGGGATGTTGGTCGCCATGCCGACCGCGATGCCGCTCGAGCCGTTGATCAGCAGGTTCGGGATGCGCGCCGGCATGACCAGCGGCTCTTTCTCCGAGCCGTCGTAGTTGGGGCCGAAGTCGACCGTTTCCTTGTCGATGTCGGCCAGCAGCTCGTGGCCGATGCGCGCCATGCGGATTTCGGTGTAACGCATCGCCGCGGCGTTGTCGCCGTCGACCGAGCCGAAGTTGCCCTGGCCATCGACCAGCATGTAGCGCAGCGAGAAGTGCTGCGCCATGCGCACGATGGTGTCGTACACCGCGGTGTCGCCGTGCGGGTGGTACTTGCCGATGACGTCGCCGACGATACGCGCCGACTTCTTGTAGGCACGGTTCCAGTCGTTGGACAGCTCGTGCATCGCAAAAAGCACCCGCCGATGAACAGGCTTGAGGCCGTCGCGCGCATCGGGGAGGGCACGGCCCACGATCACGCTCATCGCGTAATCGAGGTAGGAGTGCCGCATCTCCTCTTCGAGGCTGATCGGCAGGGTTTCCTTGGCGAACTGGGTCATGCTGGGAGCGGACGGGCCGCGTGTACCAAAACGCGAGATGTTAGCACGCGACACCCACGATCAGCCCTGCCGCCTCTGCCGGCACAGCCCTTCCCCGCGTCGGTCCGCCCCTGGCTTGAACGCCGGAAATGCGCTCGCGCTTCGAGTAGCGCAGGTTTCTGTAGGAGCGGCGGAAGCCGCGAATCGACGCTGACGCTTGTGATCGGCGCCGTCAGGAGTGACGCGGTCATGTTCGCGGCTGCCGCCGCTCCTACAGGTGGCCCGTGAGCGCTCCTTCGTGCTCCAACCACCCGAACAGTGAGGGGTGCGACGAGCACCTGTCGGCGCGAAACGACCCCACTTTTCCCGGCGGACGGCTGAGGCGGCTCGGCGCATAACGGCATCTCCGCGACGGGACAGCGTAATCCACTGCACCAGCCATGCCCTCATCCAAAGCGCCCACCTCCGACTTCCTCACCCATCCACAGGACCGTCAGCGCACATTTCTCCACCGCGCCTCTTGAACTCGTCCCGGCCGCCCCCAGATGCGCCGCTGTTTCGCATTCAAACACGGAGCCACACCAACATGCAGGACGCGAACCAGGCCAGCCAGACCCCCACCGACCAGCCGCCAGAGCAGGCCGCGCCAGGCAGCGCGCAGCAGCCCGCCGACATCGGCCTCGAGGCCGCGGCCGCAGCCGCGGACACCGCGCCGGAGAACGGCATCGACAGCATGCCGAGCCTCGAGGACGCCCTGCGTCAGGCCGAACTGAAGGCCGCCGAGCATCACGACGCCTGGCTGCGCGCCAAGGCCGAGACCGAGAACATGCGCCGCCGCGCGCAGGAGGACATCGCCAAGGCGGGCAAATTCGCCGCGGAGAAGTTCGCCACCGCGATGCTGCCGGTCAAGGACAGCCTCGAGGCCGCCCTCGCCACCGAGAACCAGACGCTGGAGAAGATGCGCGAGGGGGTCGAGCTCACCCTGCGCCAGCTCGTCTCCGCCTTCGAGGGCGCGAATCTGGCCGAAGAGAACCCGCTCGGCAGCAGGTTCGACCCCAACAGGCACCAGGCGATCAGCATGGTCGAGGCCGACGCCGAACCCAACACCGTGGTCACCGTGCTGCAGAAGGGCTATCTGCTCAACGAGCGCGTCATCCGCCCGGCGATGGTGATGGTCTCGAAGGGGCGGAGCCAGTAGTCACGACCCCGAAATCTCGACCCCGCGCTTGAAAGCGCAGGGCGCCACCCCATATTCGACTCAGACCGGCGCGTCGCGTGCGCGCCTCCCGAATCCAGTTTCTTGAAGGAATCCTACACATGGGCAAGATCATCGGTATCGACCTCGGCACCACCAACAGCTGTGTCTCCGTGATGGAAGGCGGCAAGCCGAAGGTGATCGAGAACTCCGAAGGCGCGCGCACCACCCCGTCGGTGGTCGCTTACGCTGAAGATGGCGAGATCCTGGTCGGCGCGCCGGCCAAGCGCCAGGCGGTCACCAACGCCAAGAACACCCTGTTCGCGATCAAGCGCCTGATCGGCCGTCGCTTCGAAGAGAAGGAAGTGCAGAAGGACATCGCGATGATGCCCTTCACCATCAGCAAGGCCGACAACGGCGACGCCTGGGTGGAAGTGCGCGGCAAGAAGATCGCCCCGCCGCAGGTCTCCGCCGAGATCCTGCGCAAGATGAAGAAGACCGCCGAGGACTACCTCGGCGAGGATGTGACCGAGGCGGTCATCACCGTGCCGGCCTACTTCAACGACAGCCAGCGCCAGGCCACCAAGGACGCCGGCCGCATCGCCGGCCTCGAGGTCAAGCGCATCATCAACGAGCCGACCGCGGCCGCGCTCGCCTTCGGCATGGACAAGAAGCCGGGCGACTCCAAGATCGCCGTGTATGACCTCGGCGGCGGCACCTTCGACATCTCGATCATCGAGATCGCCGACCTCGACGGCGAGCACCAGTTCGAAGTGCTGGCTACCAACGGCGACACCTTCCTGGGTGGCGAGGACTTCGACCAGCGCATCATCGATTACATCGTCACCGAGTTCAAAAAGGAACAGGGCGTCGATCTCAAGAACGACGTGCTCGCGCTGCAGCGCCTGAAGGAAGCCGCCGAGAAGGCCAAGATCGAGCTCTCCTCCGGCCAGCAGACCGAGATCAACCTGCCCTACATCACCGCCGACGCCAACGGTCCGAAGCACCTCGCGATCAAGATCACCCGCGCCAAGTTCGAGTCGCTGGTGGAAGAGCTGATCGAGCGCTCGATCGAGCCCTGCCGCATCGCGTTGAAGGACGCCGGCCTCAAGGTCACCGACATCGACGACGTGATCCTGGTCGGCGGCCAGACCCGCATGCCCAAGGTCATCGACCGCGTGAAGGAATTCTTCGCCAAGGAGCCGCGCCGTGACGTGAACCCGGACGAGGCTGTGGCGGTGGGCGCCTCCATCCAGGGCGGCGTGCTGCAGGGCGAGGTCAAGGACGTGCTGCTGCTCGACGTCACCCCACTGTCGCTGGGCATCGAGACCCTGGGCGGCGTGATGACCAAGCTGATCCAGAAGAACACCACGATCCCGACCAAGGCCTCGCAGGTGTTCTCCACCGCCGACGACAACCAGAACGCGGTGACCATCCACGTGCTGCAGGGCGAGCGCGAGATGGCCTCGGGCAACAAGAGCCTGGGCCAGTTCAACCTCTCGGATATCCCGCCGGCGC
This sequence comes from Thauera sp., assembly GCA_040275625.1. Taxonomy (GTDB): domain Bacteria; phylum Pseudomonadota; class Gammaproteobacteria; order Burkholderiales; family Rhodocyclaceae; genus Thauera. Next base: position 9,685 of record JBEOKH010000320.1, read on the forward strand.
CGCGCGGCATGCCGCAGATCGAGGTCACCTTCGACATCGACGCCAACGGCATCCTGCACGTGTCGGCCAAGGACAAGGCCACCGGCAAGGAGAACAAGATCAAGATCCAGGCCAACTCCGGCCTGTCGGACGACGAGGTCCAGCGCATGGTGCGTGATGCCGAGGCGCACGCCGAGGAAGACAAGAAGGCGCACGAGCTGGTCGACGCCCGCAACCAGTGCGACGCGCTGATTCACTCGACCCGCAAGGCGCTGACCGAGTACGGCGACAAGCTCTCGGCCGACGAGAAAGGCAAGATCGAAGCTGCGATGAAGGAGGCCGAAGAGGCCATCAAGAGCGGCGACAAGGACAGCATCGAAGCCAAGAGCCAGGCCCTGGCGAGCGCCGCACAGAAGCTCGGCGAGCACATGTACGCCCAGGCCCAGGCCGAAGGCGGTGCGCAGCCGGGCGCGGGTGCGGGTGCAGGCGGCCAGCAGGCCGGCGGCAAGACCGACGACGCCGACGTGGTGGATGCCGAATTCACCGAAGTGAAGGACAAGAAGTAATCGTCACTCTGGCGAATCCTTCGCGGCCGAGCCCCGCCGGAGCCCTGCTCCGGTGCCGGCTCGGCCTTTGCTTGAGACCAGACTGAGCGAAGCACCATGTCCAAAAGGGATTACTACGAAGTCCTCGGCGTCAACCGCGACGCCGGCGACGACGAGATCAAGAAGGCCTACCGCAAGCTGGCCATGAAGCACCACCCGGACCGCAATCCGGACAGCAAGGACGCGGAAGAGAAATTCAAGGAGGCCAAGGAGGCCTACGAGATGCTCTCCGACCCGCAGAAGAAGGCCGCCTACGATCGCTACGGCCACGCCGGCGTCGACCCCTCGATGGGCGCCGGCCCGGGCGCACAGGGCTTCGACGGCTTCTCCGACGCTTTCGGCGACATCTTCGGCGACCTCTTCGGCGCCGGCGGCGGTCGCGGCGGGCGCTCGAACGTCTATCGCGGTGCCGACCTGCGCTACAACCTCGAGGTCACGCTCGAGGAGGCCGCGCGCGGCGCCGAGAAGACGATTCGCATCCCCACCGCCGAGGAATGCACCACCTGCCATGGCAGCGGCGCCAAGCCGGGCACCCAGCCCAAGCCCTGCCCGACCTGCAACGGCCACGGCCAGGTGCGCGTGCAGCAAGGCTTCTTCTCGATCCAGCAGACCTGCCCGAAGTGCCATGGCAGCGGCAAGATCATCCCCGAGCCCTGCCGCGACTGCGGCGGCGCCGGCCGAGTGAAGAAGCAGAAGACGCTGGAAGTCAAGATCCCCGCCGGCATCGACGACGGCATGCGCCTGCGCCACGCCGGCCACGGCGAACCGGGTGTCAATGGCGGCCCGCCGGGCGACCTCTACGTCGAGATCCACATCCGCAAGCATGCGGTGTTCGAGCGCGACCACGACGACCTGCACTGCAAGATGCCGGTCAGCATCACCACCGCAGCGCTCGGTGGCGAGATCGAGATCCCGACGCTGGAAGGCATGGCGCGCCTGAAGATCCCCGCCGAAACCCAGAGCGGCAAGATCTTCCGTCTGCGCGGCAAGGGCATCAAGAACGTGCGCAGCCACGTCCATGGTGACCTGCTGTGTTACGTCGAGGTCGAGACGCCAGTCAACCTCACCGAACGCCAGAAGGAGTTGCTCCGCGAGTTCGAGGAGATCTCCAGCGGCAATGCCGACCGCCACAACCCGAAGGCCAAGGGGTGGATGGACAAGGTGCGGGACTTCTTCGGCAGCTGAGGCGCTCGTCAGAAATGGTTCGCGGCTTCCGCCGCTCCTACATGGCGCCGAACGGCGCCGGTCGCTGCAGGAGCGGCGGAAGCCGCGAATCGGTTTGGCGCCATGCACGAGCGGCGGCGAACCCCATCACCCCCACCCGCCGCGTTATCCGTAGGAGCGCCGGAAGGCGCGAACCCGGCCGCCCGGCACCCGCCGGCGGCCCCGCGCGTCACGCCAGCCCTTCAGCCTGGTCGGGCAACCACACCTGTTCACCGTTGGGCCGGTAAGCCAGCAGATGGGCGACGATGCCGCCCTGGATCGACATGATCATGGTCTCGAGCGCCTTCTGCACCGTGTCGTCATCCGGCTCGCGCCCGCTCTGGCCGCTCAGACAACCGACGAACATCATGTCCCAGGTCTGCCCCGTGTGCTGCGACTCCTCGACCAGTTCCTCGAAGCTGCGCAGCTCATCGGGCTTCTTGTCCACATACATCACCGGCACCAGCGCACCGCCCTCGCCCTGCTCGAACTTCGCGCGCTGCTCGGCGGTGGCGTTGTCGGGCAGCTCGGCGCGCGTGAATACGAGCAGCAGGCGCTGTGGTTCAGACTGCTGGCGGGCAGCATCGAGAAGGCTCTGGAAGCCGGTGATGATCATGGTTGGTCGTCCTGCGCGAAGCGGGTTTTTCGGGTTGAGAGTGCACTCGGCGCAGCGGCATCGGGCTTCCACCGCTGGCCGCGCATTGCCGCGATCTGCGGATCAGGCGCGGCGCCAGGTGGTGCCGCCCGCGCCGTCCTCGAGAATCACACCGGCCGCGCTCAGCTCGGCGCGGATGCGATCGGCGTCGGCGAAGTTCTTCGCCTTCTTGGCGGCGGCGCGCTCGGCGATCTTCGTCTCGATCGCTTCGGCGTCGAGCCCGCCCGCGTCCGGCGCACCGGCCTGCAGGAAGGCCTGCGGGTCGCGGCCGAGCAAGCCGAGCACGCCGCCGAGCGCCTTGAGTTGCGCGGCGAGCACCGGCGAGGCGCCGCGGTTGACCTCGTTGGCGAGTTCGAACAGCGCCGCCACCGCCTCGGCGGTGTTAAAGTCGTCGTCCATCGCCGCGCGCATGCGCTGGGCGAAGGGCTCGCTCCAGTCCACCACCGCCTCGCCCTGCACCGGCACGTTCTTCAGCGCGGTGTAGAGGCGAGTGAGCGCGTTGCGGGCGTCCTCGAGATGCGCATCGGAATAGTTGAGCGCGCTGCGGTAGTGCGCGCGCAGGATGAAGAAGCGCACCACCTCGGGGTCGTACTTCTGCAGCACCTCGCGGATGGTGAAGAAGTTGCCAAGCGACTTCGACATCTTCTCGTCATCGACGCGCACGAAGCCGTTGTGCATCCAGTAATTGACGAAGGCGTGGCCGTGCGCGCCCTCGGACTGCGCGATCTCGTTCTCGTGATGGGGGAACTGCAGGTCCATGCCGCCGCCGTGGATGTCGAAGTGGTCGCCGAGCAGCTCCGAGCTCATCGCCGAGCACTCGATGTGCCAGCCCGGCCTGCCCTCGCCCCAGGGCGAAGCCCACTTCACCTCGCCCGGCTCCTCGACCTTGGCTTGCTTCCACAGCACGAAGTCGAGCGGATCGTTCTTGTCCTGCGCCACGTCGACGCGCTCGCCGGCGCGCAGCTCGTCGAGCGACTTGCCCGACAGCTTGCCGTAGCCCTCGAACTTGCGCACCGCGTAGCACACGTCGCGGTTGGCGGCGACGTAGGCCAGGCCCTTGTGCTCCAGGCGCGAGATCAGCGACTGCATCTGCGCGACGTAGTCGGTGGCGCGCGGCTCGTGGTCGGGGCGCAGCACGCCGAGCGCGTCGGCGTCCTCGTGCATGGCGGCGATGAAGCGGTCGGTCAGTTGGCGGATGGTCTCGCCCTTGTCCTGCGCGCGGCGGATGATCTTGTCGTCGATGTCGGTAATGTTGCGCACGTAGGTCACGTCGAGCCCGCTTGCGCGCAGCCAGCGCGCGACCATGTCGAACACCACCATCACGCGCGCATGGCCGAGGTGGCAGAAGTCGTACACCGTCATGCCGCAGACGTACATGCGGACCTTGCCGGGTTCGATGGGCGTGAAGACTTCCTTGCGGCGCGACAGGGTGTTGTAGATCGAAAGCATCGGGGCGACGGAATCAGGCTGGGCCGGCGCGCCCGGATGGGGACGCCGCGCGATTGTGGGGGGTGGGCCTTGTTGCTAGAATTCGGCGTTCTTTCCGGCCGCGGTCAGACCCACGCAAGCGCGCGAGTATAGCACGCGTGATCCGGCGCCCTCCGGGCCCGCCCGCCCAGCGCGCACCTCTGCCGCCCCCTGCTGGGTTGCAGGCACGGCGTATCCGCCGCGGGTCGCCCCAGCCCTTCCCAGGAGCATCCATGAAACGACACCTGCTTGCCTTTGCCACCCTGGCCAGCCTCGCCCTGCCGGCCTTCGCCGCCAACCCCATGATCGAGATGAAGACCAGCCAGGGCGACATCGTCGTCGAGGTCTTCGCCGACAAGGCACCCGAGTCCGCGAACAACTTCGTCCAGTACGTCAAGGACGGCTTCTATGACGGCACCGTCTTTCATCGCGTCATCGACGGCTTCATGGTCCAGGGCGGCGGCTTCGACGAGAAGATGAACCAGAAGGCCACCCGCGCGCCGATCGAGAACGAGGCGAAGAACGGGCTCAGGAACGAGCGCGGCACGCTGGCGATGGCGCGCACCGCCGACCCGCACTCGGCCTCCGCGCAGTTCTTCATCAACCTCGTGCCCAACCCCTCCCTCGACCACCCGTCGCGCGACGGCTGGGGCTACGCGGTGTTCGCCAAGGTGGTCAAGGGCATGGAGGTGGTCGACAAGATCGCCAAGGTCCCCACCGCCAACCTCGGCTTCCATCAGAACGTGCCGGTCGAGCCGGTGGTCGTCGAGAGCGCCCGCGTCGTCGGGCCGGCGGCGCCGGCGAGAAAGCCCGCCAAGTAAGCATTCCACCCCGGCGGCGGCGCTGCCGGGTCCATACAGGATTCATCCAGGAGAACCCCCCATGGCAGTCAAGCTGCACACCAACCACGGCGTCATCACCCTCGAGCTCGACGCCGAGAAGGCCCCGGTCACCGTCGCCAACTTCCTCGCCTATGTCGAGGCCGGCCACTACAACAACACCGTCTTCCACCGCGTCATCGACGGTTTCATGATCCAGGGCGGCGGCTTCGAGCCCGGCATGACCCAGAAGCCGACCGGCGAGCAGATCAAGAACGAGGCCGACAACGGCCTCAAGAACGAGCGCGGCACCGTCGCCATGGCGCGCACCCAGGCTCCGCACTCGGCCACCGCGCAGTTCTTCATCAACGTCGCCGACAACGACTTCCTCAACCACCGCTCGCCTGATCTGCAGGGCTGGGGCTACTGTGTGTTCGGCCGCGTCAGCGAGGGCCTGGACGTGGTCGACGCGATCCGCAAGGTCAAGACCGGCTCCAGCGGCTTCCACCAGGACGTGCCGAAGGAAGACGTGATCATCGAGCGCGCCGAAGTCGTCTGATCGTGCCCGCGCGCGATCTTTCGCAAAGCGGCCCCGCCCCGGCGCAGCCGGGCGGGTCTGCCGCCGAAATGCCGGAAGCCGCGCGTGCGGGGCTTCCGGCATCGTTCATTTCCGACCTGCACCTCACCGAGGACGAGCCCGCCAACGTCGCCGCATTCCTCGCCTTCCTGCAAGGCCCGGCGCGCGCGTCGGCCAGCCTCTTCATCCTCGGCGACCTGTTCGAATACTGGGCCGGCGACGACGACCTCGAGACCCCCTTCAACGCCCGCATCGCCGCCGCCATCCGCGCGCTCGCCGACGCCGGCACCGCCGTCTTCTTCATGACCGGCAACCGCGACCTGCTCGCCGGCGCCGATTTCGCCCGCGCGATCGGCGCCACCCTGCTGGAGGACCCGGCGTGCGTGCGCTTCGGCGATCGCGACGACCGAGACGGCGCCGACGCCCCGCTCCTGCTGCCCGCTCAAGA
>JBEOKH010000321.1:0-4553 GCA_040275625.1 Thauera sp.
AAACTTCGCTTGCCAAACCGGGAGGCGTCCATATAAGCGGCGGAAGCCGCGAACCAGCGCCGATGACCCGGCGGCCTCACATCTTGCACGCGCCGACGTAGGCGTCCTGGTGCTGCTCGAGCGTGGTGCCGACCAGCTTGTTGGTGAGGCGCCCTTCGGCGTCCTTGCCGACCTGGCGCAGGTAATAGTTTTGCACCGGGAAGTTGTTCACCCCGTACTTGAAGTCGCCGCGCACCGACTTGAAGCTCGGGTTCTTCAGCGCTTTCAGCACCGCCTCACGGTCGTCGACCTTGCCACCCGCGTCGCGCACCGCGGCATCCATCGCCATCAGCGTGTCGTAGGCCATCGCCGCATACACCGAGGGGTAGCGCCCGGCATACTTCTGACGGAAGGCGGTGACGAACTCGGCGTTGGCCGGCACCTGGAGGTCGTGCGTCCAGTGCGCGGTATTGAGCACGCCGAGCATCGGCTCGCCCACCGCCTGGATCACGTCCTCATCGGCCGAGAAGCCCGGCGCAATCAGCGGCACGTCCTTGAGACCACCGCCGACGTACTGCTTGACGAAGTTGATCCCCATCGCACCAGGCAGGAAGAAGAACACCGCATCGGGCTTGGCGGCGCGGATCTGCGCGATCTCGGCGGCGTAATCGATCTGGCCGAGCTTGGTGTAGATCTCGTCCTTCACAGCGCCCTTGTACTGACGCTTGAAACCGTTGAGGTGGTCCTTGCCCGCCGGATAGTTGGGCGCGATCAGCACCACGTTCTGGTAGCCCTTCTCGTTGGCGACCTTGCCGGCGGCCTCGTCGTAGGTGTCGTTCTGGTACTGGGCGAAGAACCATGGACTGCACTTTTCGCCCGCATAGGCGCTCGGGCCGGGGTTGCTCGACAGGTAGGGCACCTTGGCGGCGAACAGCGCCGGACCGACCGCGAGCGCGGCGTTGGAGCCGATCGGGCCGGTGAAGAGGTCGATCTTGTCGCGTTGCAGGTAGCGCGCGACGAGCTGGTTCGCCTGCTCCGGGTTGCCGCCGAAGTCAGTGCGGATGAATTCCGCCGGCTGGCCGCCGAGCTTGCTGCCGAGCTTCTCGATCGCCAGCTCGAAGCCGTCGCGCGCCTCGGCGCCGAGCGCCGAGAACGGGCCGGAGATGTCGAGCGCGATGCCGACCTTGATGTCGGCTGCGTGGACGGTGGCCGCGCTGCAAAGCGCTACGGCGACGGCGAGCTTCTTCATCGACTGCATTCAGGGTCTCCTCGTTGATGCAATTCGCCAGAATTGACGACAGGCGGCCGGCGGCACGAACCCGGCAAAATCGCTGGATTCTAGCGTGAGAAGCTGCCCCTGCGCCCCGCTTCAGGCGGCGCGGGCCCTGAGCCTGTATGAAATGACACCCTTGCTGCGGCAGCCGCCGCCAGCCCTGATAGACTTGCGGCTCCCGCCAGCGCTGGCGTTTTCCCGAAACACTTCCATGATCGGACGCATCACCGGCACCCTGCTGGAAAAGAACCCGCCGCAGATCCTCGTCGATGTGCACGGCGTCGGCTACGAGATCGACGTGCCGATGAGCACCTTCTACAACCTGCCCGCCACCGGCGGTGCGGTGAGCCTGCACACCCACCACGTGGTGCGCGAGGATGGGCATTTCCTGTTCGGCTTTTCCACCGATGAGGAACGCGCTGCCTTCCGCCAGCTGTTCAAGGTCTCCGGCATCGGCGCGCGCATGGCGCTGGCGGTGCTGTCGGGGCTGTCGGTCAACGACCTCGCGCAGGCCATCGCACTGCAGGAGAGCGGGCGGCTGGTGAAGATCCCCGGCATCGGCAAGAAGACCGCCGAGCGCCTGCTGCTGGAGCTGCGCGACAAGCTCGGCAAGGCCCTGCCCAGCGTGGCCGGGGCCAGGCTCGCCGCCGCGCCCGGCGCGCCCCCCGACGCGAAGAGCGACATCCTCAATGCGCTGCTGGCGCTGGGCTACAACGAGCGCGAGGCGCTCGGCGCCATGAAGGGTCTGGCCGAAGACGTCGGCGTGTCGGATGGCATCCGTCAGGCGCTGAAGCTGCTGTCCAGGGGCTGAACACGCGCTAAGCTGCCACCATGATCGAAACCGACAAGCTGCGCGCCGCCCCCGCCGAGCGCCTGATCTCCGCCCAGCCCGCCGACCGCCAGGAAGACGCGATCGAGCGCGCGCTGCGCCCCAAGCGCCTGGCCGAATACGTGGGCCAGGCCAAGATCCGCGAGCAGCTCGAGATCTTCATCCAGGCCGCGCGCAACCGCGGCGAGGCGCTCGACCACGTGCTGCTGTTCGGCCCGCCCGGGCTGGGCAAGACCACGCTTGCCCACATCGTCGCCGCCGAGATGGGCGTGAACATGCGCCAGACCTCCGGCCCGGTGCTCGAGCGCGCAGGCGACCTCGCCGCGCTGCTCACCAACCTCGAACCGCACGACGTGCTGTTCATCGACGAGATCCACCGCCTGTCACCGGTGGTCGAGGAGATCCTCTACCCGGCGCTGGAAGACTTCCAGATCGACATCATGATCGGCGAAGGCCCGGCCGCGCGCTCGGTCAAGCTCGACCTGCCGCCGTTCACGCTGGTGGGCGCCACCACCCGTGCCGGGATGCTCACCAACCCGCTGCGTGACCGCTTCGGCATCGTGTCGAGGCTGGAGTTCTACACCGCGGACGAACTCGCCTTCATCGTCGGCCGCTCGGCGCGCCTGCTCAACGTCGAGATCGACGACAGCGGCGCGCTCGAGATCGCCCGCCGCGCGCGCGGCACGCCGCGCATCGCCAACCGCCTTTTACGCCGGGTGCGCGACTACGCCGAGGTCAAGGCCGGCGGCAACATCACCACGGCGGTGGCCGATGCTGCGCTGAAGATGCTCGACGTGGACACACTCGGTCTCGACCTGATGGACCGCAAGCTGCTGTCGGCGATGCTGGAAAAGTTCGGCGGCGGCCCGGTCGGGCTGGATAACATCGCCGCGGCAATCGGCGAATCCACCGACACCATCGAGGACGTCATCGAGCCCTACCTGATCCAGCAGGGCTACCTGCAGCGCACACCGCGCGGACGCATGGCCACACACTCGATCTGGCAGCATTTCGGGCTGGCGCCGCCGCGCACGGGCAGCGACCTGTTCGCGTAGACGCGGGGCTCGCGATGCGCTCGCTGCAGGTGGTGATGCTGACCTTGTGCCTGGTGGGCGGGCTGTACCTGCTCATCCATGCGCCGGCCTTCGTGATGCCGGCACAGTGGGATCCGTCGATCGGGCGCAGCTTCGATGCGCTGGCCTCGCGCCTGCTCGGCGGCGGGCTGCTCGCGCTCGCCGCGGCGGGCGCGGGCTACATGAAGGCCATGTACTACGCCCTGCCGCGCCGCCTGCCCGGGCCGGCGGCGCAGCGGCGCTATTTCCTGCTGCTGGTGACGGCGCTGGTGCTGATCGGGGCGGCGCTGCAGCGCGCAGAGCCGGGACCTAATCCGGAATATCGGGCGCCGCTGCGTGCGCGACCGTAAGCGGCGGACGCAGGAGCGGAAGCAACCGAACCAATTCATCTTGCCTGCTCGCGGCAAGCACCTGCGCCCTGCGCCCTGCACCCCGCGTTCCGACGAGGATGAGCGCGGCGAATTTCCTGCGCTCAGAAGCTCGCGGCTTCCGCCGCTCCTACCGGAACCTGCTGTGCCTGCTTTCGCCGGGTTCCGGTAGGAGCGGCGGCAGCCGCGAACCTGACCGCGGCAGGGGCAGCGGAGGCCGCAAAACTCCCGGCGCCGGACACCGCGCTCACCACGACCGTCCGCAGCAACGGCAGGCTCAGTCCCGATTGTCTTCGAGCAGGCTGCGGACGCGGTCGGCGGTTTCGAGGAGTTCGGCGAGCGCACGCGAGCTCAGCATGCTGCCAAATTGTTCGAGCGCGGCGTCGGTGATGAACAGGTGACCGTTGGTTTGACGCGTGATCCAGCCGAGTTCGATCAGGCGCCCGATCTTGCGGCGCACCGTTTCGCGCGGCAGGCCGGTGGCCGCCGCAATCGAGTAGGCATTGCAGGGCTTGAGGCCGCAATCCGGCGCGCGCATTTTGGCCGACGAGGCATACGCGACGATCGGGCGCGTACTGCTGCGGCGCGCAACGCCGTTCTGCAGCGCACCGATGTTGTGCAGGGCGATCTCGCCGAGCAGGATCGGCAGGAGAATGTCGCGGTCGAAGTCCTCGAACCAGCGCCGCAGACTGCGGATTTCGTGACGCGCGAGCACCAGCGCGACCGCCTTGATGGTCTGGCGGGCGGACGTGATCTCGGCGTCATCACCACTCGGGGATGCCGCCGCATCGGAAGGGTTGGAATGAACTGTTGGGGTCATGGAGCTGATCAGTCGCGCGTCACCCGTTTTTAACAATTTTGCGAGTTAGCTGCGTTATTTAGAAATTTATTAAATGTTCAGACGCCATGAGCATAACCCAAGGTTCCCTGACAAGAAAGCAGGAATACCCATGATGGGGAATGTCATTTCGTGACCCAAACGACCGCCGCAACGGCGTCCCGGGACGGCGCCCGCTACTTTCGCGCGCGCG
>JBEOKH010000322.1:0-2772 GCA_040275625.1 Thauera sp.
CTGGCGACTGCGATAGATCGCAGCATCATCGCCGAGATGGAATTGCTCGCCCGCATCAAGGAACTCGAGGAGATCCAGGGCGCACTGCAGGAGCGCATTCGCAAGGCCACCGCTGCGCCCGCGCCCGTAGCGCCAGCGGCCCCAGCGCGTGGCCCCTCGATCGAGGTTGCGACCACTGCACCGGCGGCCGCGCCGGCGGCGGCAGCAGCGGCCGGCCGGGGGGGCGACGCCTATCTGTTCGGAGGACTTGGTCTGACCGCACTGCTGCTCGTCGCGCTGCTGCGTCGGGCGCGCAGACGGGACGGCGACATGCAGACCGCCACGCCCCCCCCCACCGCCACCGCGACCCTGATCGACCACGGGGAGAGCCGCAAAGGGCGCGCACGCGCAGAGGAAAAGGGGTTCTCCTTCGGCGCCGCCACGCGTGTCCCCGGCGCCAGTCCGAACTGGCCGGCAACCGCCGAAAGCGCCCCCATAGAGGAACACAAGTCGGCGGTCGAGCTCGCCGACATCATGATGAGCTTCGGCCGGGTCAAGGGTGCGGCCGAGACACTGGCCGAGTTCATCCGGGGCAACCCGCGCGAGGCGGTGACCCCGTGGCTGAAGCTGCTCGAGGTCTATCGCGCCGCCGGCCTGCGCGCCGAGTTCGACGCGATCGCCGGCGAGCTCAACAAGACCTTCAACGTCACCACGGTGCACTGGGACAACTACGATGCGCTGCGCGCGTCGCAGATGAGCCTCGAGGACCTGCCACACATCTCCGAAACCCTGCAGAAGAGCTGGCGCACGGTTGCCTGTCAGCGTTATCTGCAGCAACTGCTGCGCGACAATCGCAACGGCACGCGCGCCGGCTTCCCGTTCGCGGTGATCGACGAGATCCTGACCCTGTCAGCAATCCTGGAGGAAGAGCTCGGCCCCTGTCCGCCGCCTGACGCAGCCCGAACGCAGCGCTAGACCGGGTTGTCGAGGTCGACGAACTCGGCCTCGAGACCAAGCGCGTCAGCCAGGTGATGGGCGATCGCGCGCGCACCGTAGCGTTCGGTGGCATGGTGGCCTGCCGCAATGTAGGGCACGCCGGATTCGCGCGCCAGGTGCACCGTCGGCTCGGAGATCTCGCCCGACACATAAAGGTCGGCGCCGGCAAGGATGGCCTGCTCGAAATAGCCTTGTGCACCGCCGGTGCACCACGCGATCCTGCGCACGGCGCGCTGTCCGTCGCCAACCAGCAACGGCTCGCGGCCAAGCGCGGCGGCGAGCGCGCAGGCGATTGCGTGGGCACTTTCGCCCTCGCGCGCGGGCCGTCCGATCCAGCCGAGCGCCTGGTCAGCGAAGCACCCCTCGCCCTGCCAGCCCATCAGGCGCGCGAGCTGCGCATTGTTGCCGAGCTCGGGATGGACGTCGAGCGGCAGGTGGTAAGCGAACAGACTGATGTCGTTGGCCAGCAGCGTGCGCAGACGGTTGCGGCGAAAACCGGTCACGCGGCCGTCATCGCCCTTCCAGAACAGGCCGTGGTGAACGAAGACGGCATCATGGCCTCCAGCCGCCGCACGGTCGAGCAGGTCCTGGCTGGCAGTGACGCCGCACAGCACGCGCATGACGTCCGGGCGTCCTTCCACTTGCAGGCCGTTTGGGCAATAATCCTTCAGCCGCGAGGCCTCGAGCAGGGTGTCCAGATGTTTCCTGAGCTCGACGAGCTGCATGCGTTCTCCTTACTCCCTCTTGCCGCACACGGTGCCCCCGCCGGGCCCCCGCGATCGCGGGGTTTGTGCGCCTTCCCCATTTATCGAGCCTCACATTATGCGCCGCTTGTGGCTCATCTTCGCGCAGGCCGTGACCGTCAGCGTCGCGGTGCTGTTCGTGCTCAACACGCTCAAGCCCGAGTGGCTGCGCAAGGCCACGCCCGCGGCCGTGGTGGCGATCCTTGAGGCGCCCGCGGGCCTCGAGCGCACGCCGGCGCCCGGCTCCTATGCACCCGCGGCGCAGCGGTCGATGCCCGCGGTGGTGCACATCTTCACCACCAAGGGCGGACGCAACCAGCGCAATCCGCTCTTCGACGACCCGCTCTTCCGCCATTTCTTCGGCGAGCGCCCGGACAACGGCCCGAGCGAATCCGGCCTCGGCTCGGGCGTGATCGTCAGCCCCGACGGTTATGTACTGACCAATAACCACGTCATCGAAACCGCCGACGCGATCGAGGTCGCGCTCAACGACGGCCGCAAGTTCGCCGCACGTCTGGTCGGCCGCGATCCGGAGACCGATCTCGCGGTGCTGCGCATCGACGGTGAGGCGGTGCTGCCAGCGATCACCTTCTCGGCAAGCGACAGCCTCGCGGTTGGCGACGTCGTGCTCGCGATCGGGAACCCCTTCGGTGTCGGCCAGACCGTCACCATGGGCATCGTCTCGGCGCTCGGCCGCAGCCAGCTCGGCATCAACACCTTCGAGAACTACATCCAGACCGACGCCGCGATCAACCCGGGCAACTCGGGCGGCGCGCTGGTCGACGGAGCAGGCAGTCTGGTGGGCATCAACACCGCGATCTACTCGCGCTCGGGCGGCTCGCTCGGCATCGGGTTCGCGATCCCGGTGTCGATCGCACGCAACGTGCTTGAACAGATCGTCGCCACCGGCGAGGTCGTGCGCGGCTGGATTGGCGTCGAGATCCAGGAGCTCACGCCCGAGTTGGCAGCATCCTTCGGCTACCGCGACGCCAGCGGCGCGCTCATCGCCGGCGTGCTGCGCGGCAGCCCGGCCGACCGCGCAGGCGTGCGTCCG
>JBEOKH010000323.1:0-4616 GCA_040275625.1 Thauera sp.
TTTTCCATGCACACATTATATAGAAAACAGTTTATTTAAGGGCCGGGGTAATAACTCCGCGAGCCGTCTGCGACAGCCTCAAGCCTACCCGCTGCGGTCATCGGCGCGGCAATGCGGCGGTCGCCCGGCGTGACTGGCGCGACCGAGGGAGCTACGCCGCCTTGCCAGATCTTGCGCAGGCCGACTAGCCTGAACTCATGCGCACGATGAACATTTCCTTGCCCGACAGCCTGAAATCCTTCGTGGATCAGCAGGTGCGCGAACGCGGCTACGGCACCAGCAGCGAGTACGTCTGCGAATTGATCCGCAAGGATCAGGATCGCCAGCGCTTGCGTGGGTTGCTGCTGGCCGGTGCAGCCACGGCGCCTGCGTCGCCGGCCGATGCCGCCTATTTTGACGGTCTGCGTGACCGGGTGCGCCGGGCTGCCGAGCCGCTTTCCCGCGGCTGAAGATCAAACCGCTGGATCTGCCCGAGCAGGCCGACCAGGACGTCGAACACACGATCGCCTACGATCTCGCATGGGTGACCTCATCCCTGCAGGCACCGTAGACGCGCCCCGCCACGGTGCGCACCCCTCCATCCACGCACCCCTCCGGTGCGCTCCCTCCGCACCATCATGGCGTGATCCATTGGTTTTCGCCCGATTCATCGCACTGGAACGGTGCTTGCTAAGGATGCCCGTCACTTTCGGAGGCATCATGCAACCCGTTCAAACGAGCAACGATGTGCTGTTCATCCTGCTGGGCGCCATCATGGTGCTGGCGATGCATGCCGGCTTCGCCTTCCTGGAGCTGGGGACGGTGCGGCGGAAGAATCAGGTCAACGCGCTGGTCAAGATCCTGTCCGACTTCGCGGTGTCGACGCTGGCCTATTTCTTCATCGGCTACGGCATCGCCTACGGGGTGCATTTCTTCTCCGGCGCCAGCGCGCTGGTGGAACACCACGGCTTCGAGCTCACGCGCTTCTTCTTCCTGCTGACTTTCGCGGCGGCGATCCCCGCGATCATCTCGGGCGGCATCGCCGAGCGCGCGCGCTTCCAGCCGCAGCTGGCGGCGACCTTCCTGCTGGTGGGTTTCGTCTATCCCTTCTTCGAGGGTATCGCGTGGAATCAGGCCTTCGGCGTCCAGGCCTGGCTGAAGGCGAGCTTCGGCGCGGAGTTCCACGACTTCGCCGGTTCGGTGGTAGTGCATGCGATGGGGGGCTGGATCGCGCTGCCGGCGGTGCTGCTGCTGGGGGCGCGGCGCGGGCGCTATGCGCGCAACGGGCAGATCTCGGCGCATCCGCCGTCGTCGATTCCCTTCCTCGCGCTCGGGGCGTGGATCCTGATCGTGGGCTGGTTCGGCTTCAACGTGATGTCGGCGCAGCGCCTGGAGAACATCTCGGGGTTGGTGGCGATCAACTCGCTCATGGCGATGGTGGGTGGCACGGTGGCGGCGCTCGCGGCCGGGCGCAACGACCCGGGCTTCGTGCATAACGGCCCGCTCGCGGGGCTGGTGGCGGTGTGTGCGGGCTCGGACGTCATGCATCCGCTCGGTGCGCTGGTGGTCGGCGCGGTGGCGGGCGGGCTGTTTGTGGTGATGTTCACGCTGACCCAGAACCGCTGGAAGATCGACGACGTGCTCGGCGTGTGGCCGCTGCACGGCCTGTGCGGCACCTGGGGCGGGCTGGCGGCGGGCATCTTCGGCAGCGAGGCGCTGGGCGGGCTGGGTGGGGTGGCGTTCGCGTCGCAGGCGGTGATGACGGCGCTCGGCATCGGCGTGGCGCTGGCCGGCGGCGTGCTGGTGTATGGCGCGCTCAAGCTCGCGGTGGGGCTGCGCCTGGATCAGGAGGAGGAGTTCAACGGCGCCGACCTGTCGATCCACCGCATCACGGCGACGGCCGAGCGCGAGTCGAACTGGTGAGCGCCGCGGGTGCCGCGTAGCGTCGGCGGCGCGGGTGGCGATTGCGGCGTTGCGGCGGTGGAGGGCGTCAGTCCCGCTGCGCCGGCCACGCCGGCAGGCGCAGGTCGAAGGCCACGGCGAGCAGGCGCGAGCCGGTGGCGGTGGCGATGCCGGCGAGCGTCGACATCGGCAGTGGCAGCCCGATCGCGTCAAGGGCGAGCAACACGCCGCAGCCCAACAGCGCGCACAGCGCGTAGGGGCGGTGGTCGCTGTAGACCTTTGGCACCTCGTTGCACAGCACGTCGCGCGACACGCCGCCGAAGATGGCGGTGACTACGCCCATCATCATCGACACCAGCACCGGCATGTCGGCGGCGCTGGCGATGGTGGCGCCGGAGATCGCGAACAGGCCCAGGCCGCAGGCGTCGGCGAACTCCATCAGGTGCCCACCGAACTTGAGGCGCAGCGTCTTCAGCCACAGCGGCGTGGTTAGCACCATGGCCAGCACCAGCCACAGGTATTCCTGGTTCTCGATCCAGAACAGTGGCCGGCGGTCGAGCAGGATGTCGCGCACCGTGCCGCCGCCAAAGGCGCTGACGAAGGCGACCGAGAACACGCCGACGAGGTCCATGCGCTTGCGGGTGGCTTCGATCAGGCCGGACATGGCGAAGGCCACGGTGCCGCCGACTTCGATCGCGACCAGGAAGGGGTGGAGGTTCATGGGGGCGTGAGGAGTGAGGAGTCAGGCGCGCGGCCACACGGCCGCCGCGACAGCCAGCGCGCGGCGGCGTTTCCGGCGGCGTGGCCGGTGGCGAAGCAGGCCGTGAGGAGGTAGCCGCCGGTGGGGGCTTCCCAGTCGAGCATCTCGCCGGCGACGAACACGCCGGGGTGTGCGCGGAGCATCAGGTTTTCATCGACGGCCTCGAAGCGCACACCGCCGGCGCTGCTGATCGCCTCGTCGAGCGGGCGCGGCGCGATCAGGGTGAGGGGCAGGGCCTTGATGCCGGCCGCCAGGCGGGCGGGGGTGGCGAAGTCGGCGCGCGCCAGACACCCGCGCAGCAGTCCGGCCTTGACCCCGCCGATGCCGGTCTGGCCCTGAAGGTGGGCGGCCATCGAGCGGCTGCCGCGTGGGCGGGCGAGTTCGGCGGTGAGTCGCTGCAGGTCGCGTCCAGGGGCGAGGTCGAGCCGCAGGGTGACGCGCCCACGGGCGAGGATCGTGTCGCGCAGTGGCGCGGACAGCGCGTAGATCAGGCCGCCCTCGACACCGCTGGCGGAGATCAGGCATTCGCCGGCCCGCTCGTGTTCGCTGCCGGCCGCGTCGGTGAAGCGGGCGCGCACCGATTTCACCGGTTGGCCGCGGAAGCGGTTGCGGAAGTGGGGGCTCCAGCCTCCACCGGCGCCGGCCCCTGGTGCGGCGACGTCGAAGCCGCAGTTGGACGGCAACAGGTCGGCGACGTCGACGCCGGCTGCGCGCAGCAGCCCCACCCAGGTGCCGTCCGAACCGAGCTTCGCCCAGCTGCCGCCGCCGAGCGCGAGCACGAGCGCGTCGGCCTCGACGATGCGCTCGCCGTCCAGGGTGGCGAAGCGCAGACGCCGGGGTGGCGGGCCGTCGGCGGAGGTGACACCGGGAGGCGCGCGGTGATCGGTCGGCTGCGCCGGCGCCCAGCCCAGCCAGCGATGGCGTACGGCGAAGCGCACACCGGCGGTGCGCAGGCTGGCGAGCCAGGCGCGCAGCAGCGGCGCGGCCTTCATCTCTGTCGGAAACACGCGGCCGGAGCTGCCGACGAAAGTCTCCACGCCCAGCTCGTGTGCCCATGAACGCAGCTGGTCGGCGCCGAAGACTGCCAGCAGCGGTGCGAGCTTTTCGCGGCGGGCGCCGTAGCGGCCGAGGAAGGCGTCCTGTGCTTCGGCGTGGGTGAGGTTGAGGCCGCCGCGTCCGGCGAGCAGGAACTTGCGCCCGACCGAGGGCATCGCGTCGTACACCGTCACCGCGCACCCCTGGGCGGCGAGCGCGCCCGCCGCCATCAGCCCGGCGGGGCCGCCACCGACCACCGCCACCCGTGCGCGCTCCATGTCGTGCCTACGCTGCCGGGAAGCGGCGGCGAAAGCCGTCCGGCACGGGCGCCTTGCACCGTTCGCGGTAGTCGAAGAAGACGATGCCGGTCTTGCCGCGCGCGACCTCGCGCCCGCTCGCGGCCTCGGTCATCTGCCACGGCAGGTCGCAGCCGTGCGTGTGGAAGTCGCCTGCCGCCATCGCGACCCGCATCGTCTCGCCGTGGAAGGCCTCGGAGCGATACTGCAGCGCCGCGTCGGCGACGATGATGCCGAGCCCTTCGACGTCGAGTTCGCCGTAGCCCATCGACTTCAGGAAGCGCACCCGCGCCTCGGAGACGAGGCCGAGCAGCTGCGCGTTGTCGAGGTGGTTGCCGTAGTTGATGTGCGACACCAGCAGCGGGATGTCGGTGGAAAAGGCGAAGCTGGCGGGCAGCTCGATCCGGATGCGGGCCATGGCGGGACGGGGAAGGCGAAAGGGCGGAGCGTAACGGCCCGGGAGTGTGCCGGCAAGCGAGGAGGCGGGCGGCGTTCCGGCGCAGAGGGGGCGTTCGTGAAAAGGTTCGCGGCTGCCGCCGCTCCTACAGATTCGGGTGCGGTGGTTTTGTAGGAGCGCCGGCAGGCGCGAACGCGGCGTCCGTCTTCGTCACCCACGCCGGTCGCTGCGCGGCCTGGTTCGCGGC
>JBEOKH010000324.1:0-11320 GCA_040275625.1 Thauera sp.
CGGGCTTTGCCAGCGCACGCCGAAGAACAGGAACAGGAAGAGCCCCAGGTGGACGGCGACGGTCAGGCCCAGGGACTGCCACTTGCCGGGGGGCTCGCGATGGGACGGTGCTGCGCGTTCCCTCATTTCTGGGTCGTCGCGCTCTGGGTGACGAGGCTGATCTTGCGCACGCCTGCGCCGCGTGCGACTTCGAGCACGTCGATGACCTTCTGGTAGTCCAGCTTGCTGTCGGCTGCGACCAGGAAGGCTTGTTCGGGGTTCTTCGTCAGGGCGTCCTGCAGCGCGATGCCGAGCTGATCCTTGCGGATCGCGCGCGCGTTGCCGCTGGTGCTGGGCCGCAGCGCGAGCGCACCGTCGGCCTTGACCTCGATGAAGATCGCCTCGGATTGCGGCGGCGGCGTGCCCGCCCCGGCGGAGGGGATGTTGATGGTGCCCTGCTGGATCATCGGCGCGGTGACCATGAAGATGACCAGCAGGACCAGCATCACGTCGATATAGGGCACGACGTTGATCTGGTTAATGAGACGGCGTTGGCGCATCGATCGATCTCCGCCCGCGTCAGCGCAGGTTGCGCTGCAGGATGTTGGAGAACTCTTCCATGAAGCTCTCGAAGCGGATGCCGAGGCGGTCGATGTCGTGCGCGAAGCGGTTGTAGGCGACGACTGCCGGGATGGCGGCGAAGAGGCCGATCGCGGTGGCGACCAGCGCCTCAGCGATGCCGGGTGCGACCTGGGCGAGGGTGGCGGCGCCGACGCTGGACAGTCCGCGGAAGGAGTTCATGATCCCCCACACGGTACCGAGCAGGCCGATGTAGGGCGACACCGAGCCGACCGAGGCGAGGAAGGCGAGGTGGGCCTCAAGGTCGTCGATCTCGCGTTGATGCGTTGCACGCATCGCGCGCCGGGCACCGTCGAGCGTGGCGCCGTGATCGTGGCCCTTGGAGCGCAGCTTGGTGAACTCGCGGTAGCCGGCCTCGAAGATGCGCTCCATGCCTTCGGCCTGGTGGCGGCCCGCCGATTCGAACAGGGTGTTGAGGTCGCCGCCGCTCCAGAAATCGCGCTCGAAGTCGTCGGTCGCGGTGCGTGCGTGGCGGATCTGGAAGGACTTGCGGAAGATCCAGTACCAGGAGACGAGCGACAAGGTGGCCAGCAGCGCCATGACGAGCTGGACGAGGATGCTCGCCTGGGAGATCAGGCTGAGGATTGAAAGGTCTTGAGTGACGGTCATGCTTGGCTTTCGAGGAGTGCGTGCAGGGAGGCGGGAAGGGCTGCGGGCCGGAGGCGGCGCATATCTACGCTGGCAACGAGGACTCGCGCGCTGAACAGAAGTTCGTTGTCGCGGTGGATCTCGTGATCAAACACGAGGCTCGCGCGGCGCAGGGTGGCGATTCGGGTGCGCACTTCCAGCGCGTCGTCGAGGCGCGCCGGCGCGAGGTAGTCCGCCTGCACCGAGCGCACGACGAAGCCGAGCTGCTGCTCGGCCAGCATCACCTGCTGGCCGATGCCGAGCGCGCGCAACCATTCGGTGCGCGCACGCTCACAGAATTTGAGATAGTTTGCGTAATAGACGACAGCCCCGGCATCGGTGTCTTCGTAATAGACTCGAACCGGCAGGGAATAGCACGACGACACGGGTAACGACTCGCTACCCGTGTCTCGATCGGATTTCGGTTGCATTGCAGCATTCTAGCCGAGCTTTGGGGCTGCATGCACGTTTGTTGCAAAGCGTGCAACCGTTTTTGCGCGTGTGCTTACTGCTTGTTGTAGAAGCGCTTTTCTGTAAATGTTGTTGGTGGCGGCGACGTCCTCGCGGTGGGCCCGGTCCGGCTCTCGTGCGGTGCGTCGATGTCACGGGAAAACCGACGTGGCACTCCCCTTCTTCGGCAAGAAACCGGCTTCGCCTGCGCCCGCTGCGGAGCGGCGTGCGACCGTCGCGCCGGAAGCTCACGATGCGGACCCGCCCACCGAATTGTCCGGGCTGGACTTCACCGGCACCGATCACGGTCGGGCGCTGGCTCATGCGGCTGGACTGGTCGAGGTGCGCGAGTGTGGCAGCGGCATCGGTGCGGCCTTCGAGGAGGCCGCGGTGCTGTACGCGAACGGCAGCGACGCCGAGGCGCTCGCGTTGCTCGAGGCTGCGGTGGGTGATGCGACGGGCGGCTGCGGCGAGGGGGCGTGGCTGATGCTGCTCGACCTTTACCGGCTTGGTGGCCTGCGTCAGCGCTTCGAGTCACGGGTGCTCGACTACGCCACCCGGTTCGAGCGCTCGCCACCGCCGTGGGAGGATCTTTCCGCGGGGGCGGGCAAGTCCGCCAGCGGGCGGACCCCGCTGGTGAACCTCAGCGGCCAGCTGTCGGCGGCGGCCGAGCGCCAGTTTGCGCAGGTCGCGGCGATCGCGCGCCGCAGTGGCGGGGTGCGGATCGATGTCGGCAAGGTGCGCGGTGTGGACGATGGCGGCTGTGGCGTGTGGCGCCGGCTGCTGGCCGAGCTCGGCGCGGAGCGTGTCGGCGTCGAACTGGTCAACGTGCATGCACTCGCCGAAGTCCTCGCTCAAAGGCTGCAGGCTGGGCGGGCGGACGCGCGCGATAGCTGGCTGATGCTGCTCGAGCTGTTGCAGTATGGCGGCGATCAGGGGCGTTTTGAGGATGTCGCGGTCGATTATGCGGTGACCTTCGAGGAGTCACCGCCGTCATGGGAGCGTCGGGGGCGGCTGGATGCGGCGCCGGTGGTGCCGGCCCGCGTGGCGCCGCCTGCCGATCCGGAGGGCTTCGAGTTCGACGGTGAACTGAGCGGAGGCGGTAATGAGACGCTCAAGCGCTTCGCGGCCTTCGCCGCCGAGCGCCGCTCGACCCGGGTCGAGTGCGCGCGCCTGCGGCGGATCGACTTCGTGTGTGCGGGCACTCTCTTCAACATGCTCGCGACGCTGCAGGCTCAGGGTAAACTCGTGAGCCTTGCCAACGTGAACGCCATGGTGGCGGGCCTGTTGCGCGTCATGAGTGTCGACAACGTCGCCCACGTCACCCTGCGTCATTGAACAACGCATCAGCCCCGGCACGACCGCGGGCGGAGAGACCGAATGGAACAGTATCGCGGCACCACCATCCTGTCGGTGCGGCGCGGCAACCGCGTCGCCCTTGGCGGGGACGGCCAGGTCACCCTGGGCAACATCGTCATCAAGGCCTCGGCGCGCAAGGTGCGCACCCTGTACAGCGGCCAGATCCTCGCCGGTTTCGCCGGCGGCACGGCCGACGCCTTCACCCTGTTCGAGCGCTTCGAGGCCAAGCTCGACAAGCACCAGGGCAACCTGCTGCGCAGCGCGGTCGAGCTTGCCAAGGACTGGCGCACCGACCGCATGCTGCGCCGGCTCGAGGCCATGCTGGCGGTGGCCGATCGCGAGCATTCGCTGGTGATCACCGGCAACGGCGACGTGCTCGAGCCCGAGCAGGGCATCGTCGCCATCGGCAGCGGCGGCGCCTATGCTCAGGCCGCGGCGCGCGCGCTGATCGAGAACACCGAGTTCGATCCCAAGGAGGTCGTGTCAAAGGCGCTTTCCATCGCCGGCGACCTGTGCATCTACACCAATCACCACCACACCATCGAAGTGCTGGATTGAGAGCGAACGCATGACCCAGATGACCCCGCCGGAGATTGTCTCCGAGCTCGACAAGCACATCGTCGGCCAGGACAAGGCCAAGAAGGCCGTCGCCATCGCGCTGCGCAACCGCTGGCGCCGCGCCCAGGTCGAGGAGCCGCTGCGCAGCGAGATCACCCCCAAGAACATCCTCATGATCGGCCCCACCGGCGTCGGCAAGACCGAGATCGCACGCCGCCTGGCGCGCCTGGCCAACGCGCCCTTCATCAAGATCGAGGCAACCAAGTTCACCGAAGTGGGCTACGTCGGCCGCGACGTGGACACCATCATCCGCGACCTCATGGAGATCGCGATCAAGGACGGCCGCGAGTGCGCGATGAAGTCGGTGCGCGACCGCGCGCTCGACGCCGCCGAGGACCGCGTCCTCGACGCCCTGCTGCCCCCGGCGCGTCCGGTCGGCTTCAACGCCGAAGCCGAGCCAGCGCAGGATTCCGCCACCCGGCAGAAATTCCGCAAGAAGCTGCGCGAGGGCGAACTCGACGACAAGGAGATCGACATCGAGGTCGCCGCCGCGCCGATGCAGGCCGAGATCTTCGCGCCGCCGGGCATGGAGGAGCTCACCCAGCAGATCCAGGGCATGTTCCAGAACCTGGGCGGGGGCAAAAAGAAGCAGCGCAAGCTGCAGATCCGCGAGGCGCTCAAGCTGCTCGCCGACGAGGAGGCCGCGCGCCTGATCAACGACGAGGAGGTCAAGCTCGAGGCCGTGCGTTCGGTCGAGCAGAACGGCATCGTGTTCCTCGACGAGGTCGACAAGATCGCCGCGCGCAGCGACGTGCAGGGCGCCGACGTGTCGCGCCAGGGCGTGCAGCGCGACCTGCTGCCGCTGGTCGAAGGCACGACGATCTCGACCAAGTACGGCATGATCAAGACCGATCACATCCTGTTCATCGCCAGCGGCGCCTTCCACCTGTCCAAGCCGAGCGACCTGATCCCCGAGCTGCAGGGCCGCTTCCCGATCCGTGTCGAGCTCGAGTCCCTGTCGGTGGAAGACTTCGCCCGCATCCTCACCAGCACCGACGCCTGCCTGACGCGACAGTACGCGGCGCTGCTGGCGACCGACGGGGTGACGGTGGAGTTCACCGACGAGGGCATCCGCCGCCTCGCCGAGATCGCCTTTCAGGTTAACGAGAAGACCGAGAACATCGGCGCCCGCCGCCTGTACACGGTGATGGAGAAGCTGCTCGAGGAGGTGTCCTTCTCCGCCGGCCGCAGTAGCGCGACGCAGACCGTCGCGGTCGACGCCGCTTACGTCGATTCCCGCCTCGACATGCTGGCGCAGCGCGAGGATCTGGCGCGCTACGTGCTTTGAATTTCGCCAGGCGGTCCTGAATGCTGATCCGCATCGTCGAAATCCTCTTTCCGCTGTTCTTCATCACCGCGCTTGGTTTCCTCGTCGGCCGGCGCATGAAGCCGGACCTCGCGCAAGCCAACAAGCTCAACATGGATGTGTTCGTACCGGCGCTGGTGTTTGCGGCGCTGGCCAACAAGGCTTTCGAGGTCGCCGCCTTCCTGCCCCTCATCGTGGCGTCCACGTTCATGGTGGTGGGCTCCGGGCTGGCGGGCTGGGGGCTGGCGCGCGCGACCGGCATGCAGACCAGAACGCTGGTGCCGCCGATGATGTTCAACAACTGCGGCAATCTCGGCCTGCCGCTGGCGGTGCTCGCCTTCGGCGAACTTGCGCTGGCGCCGATGGTGGTGATGTTCATGGTGTCGAACCTGATCCACTTCTCCTTCGGCGCCTGGCTGCTCGACCATCGGGTCCGCTTTCACATGCTCTGGCGCGTGCCCTCGGTGATGGCGACCATGCTCGGCCTGTCGGTGAGCCTGACCCAGTTCGAGGTGTGGCCGCCGCTCCTTACCGCGATTCGCATGCTCGGCGAGATCTCCATCCCGCTGATGCTGTTCGGCCTCGGCGTGCGCCTGGCCGATTCGCGCATCGGCGCGGTCGGGGTCGGGGTCTTCGGTGCCGTGGCACGTCCGCTGGTCGGGCTCGCGCTGTCGTGGATCGTGTTGCAGTTCATCGAGCTGCCGCCGCGCGAGCAGGCGCTGGTGCTGGTTTTTGGCGCGCTGCCGCCAGCGGTGCTCAACTTCATGTTCGCCGAGCGCTACGGTCAGGAACCCGACAAGGTTGCCTCGATGGTGCTGATCGGCAATGTGGCTGCGGTGGTGTTCCTGCCGCTCGCGCTGGCGCTGGTGCTCGACTGATTGTCGTCGGCGCTGGTGTAGCGAGCGGACTGGACGTCTGCGTTCAGAATCCGCCGAAGCGGTCGATGCGGCGCCGGTCACGCTTGGTTGGCCGCCCGTGAAGGTCGGCGCCGGGGGCTGCGGCAAACTTGCGCAGGTCGTGCGCACGCGCGCGCGCCTCTATGCTCTCGGCCGTTTCCTCGTAAAGGGTCTGCGCCGCGGTCGCCGAGCCCCGCTTGTCGGCGATGGCGCGCACGATGACCACGCGTGTGTCCTCGCCGATCGTGATCTCGAGGCGGTCTCCCATCTTCACGTCGCGCGCTGGCTTGACTGCCGCCCCGTTGAGCTTGACCTTGCCGCCGTCCACCGCTTCGGTGGCAGTGCTGCGGTGTTTGAAGAAGCGTGCCGCCCACAGCCACTTGTCGATGCGGGTGCGGGCGGCCTCGGCCAGGGTGCGTTCGGTCATGATGGGGTGCTCGATTCAGGGGCGCCGATGAACGACGGCGCTGCCGACATTATCGACAGCGCCGCGTCCGTGGCAACGTCCGGCGCCGGGCGCCGGCGGCGCGCCCTGATGTTGCGCGAGCGCGCGACTGCCGCCGTGGCGGTGCGGTGCTGGGGTCAGAACAGGCCTGAGATCGAGTTGATCAGGCCTTTCTTCAGTTCGGGCAGTGCCTCCTCGAAGGCGAGATTGACCTTGTTCGCGCTCGAGCCGATGCGGGTCTGGTAGGTCTTGTAAGCGGATTCCTCGTCATACGAGACCTGCGAGCCACCGCTGTTGCCCTGGCGCAGCCGGTGCCTCGTGCTTACCTGGGCCTTGCCCGCGCCGCGGATGCGCTCCTTGAGCTGCAGGTCGGTGATCATCGAGAAGTAGACATCCTTGACCGCTGCGCCTGCGATGCCCTCGGCCAGCGCGCCGACCAGCCCGGCAGCGGCGATGCCGCGGCCGCTGGCGCCGCCCACGTAGGCAGCCCCCGAGGCCAGCACCAGACCGCCGGCGGCGGCGACACCATAGCCCTGGTCGATCGCCGCTTCGAGCGCGGTGGGGGCGGACTTGCCGACCTGCAGGATGTTGGCCTGGAGGATGTAGTGTGCGGCGTCCGGGTCCTGCAGCAGCGTGTAGCCCTTGGCCTGCAGGGCCGCGGCGATCTGCTCGTGTACCGAGAGGTCGGGCTTGTCGGAGGTGTTGCGGATCTGCAGGAAGATCGTCCGCTTGTCGGCACCGACCGGATCGAGGAAGACGGTGTCGGACATCTTGGTCTGCACGTCGAGGTCGCGCTTGCTGATCGCGACATGGGTGGCGGCGCAGCCGGAAAGGGTGAGGGCGGCGATGGTGACGAGGGTGATTCGCTTCAGCATGGGAGGGCTTCCTTGATGATGAATGAGCCTTTCGGGCGAGTGGCTGCCGGGCGTGGCGGGCGGTGAGATCGGGGCGGGTCTTGAGTTGCGAAAATGAGAGATCAATTTCATGGAAATTCTATAGGAATATGTCATATGAATTGATGCGGCAGTTGTCCGGCGTGGTGCTTCTGGCGTGTTCGCACGTGTGAGCCGTTGCACGTCAGTTCACCCGCAGCACGCAAAAAACCCCGGCGCCCTCTCGGGGGCCGGGGTTTTGCGGGTGCTTCCTGCGCTGGCGCGGTCAGCTGATCATGCCGGCGCCCACCGTGTTGTTGGTGCTCTCGTCGATGACGATGAAGGCGCCGGTGGCGCGGTTGACCTTGTAGCGGTCGGCGACGATCGGTTGGGCGAGCTTGAGGGTGATGCGGGCGATGTCGTTCATCGCCAGGCCGCTCGTGGCTTCCTGCTCCAGCGTGTTCACATCGAGCCGGTAGTCGATGTTCGCGACCTTCGCCTTCACTTCGCGGGTGGTGTGGCGCACGAGGTAGGTGCGCGCCGGGCTCAGCGGCGTCTCGGATAGCCAGCACACGGTGGCGTCGATCTGTTTGACCGGTTCGGGCGCTTCGGCTGACTTGACGATGATGTCGCCGCGCGAGATGTCGATCTCGTCCTCGAGCAGCAGGGTCACCGACTGCTCGTGGATCGCGCGTGGCAGCGCGGTGGCGCCGAGTTCGATCTTCTTCACGCGGCTGCTCGCGCCCGAGGGCAGCACCGTCACCGCGTCGCCGACCGCCACCTCGCCCGACTCGACCCGGCCCATGAAGCCGCGGTAGTCGTGCAGTTCGGGGTTGGCCGAGTCCTGCGGGCGGCACACGTACTGCACCGGGAAGCGGAAGTCCTCGGCCTGTTCGGTGTGTGCGGCGGGGGCGTTCTCGAGGATGTCGAGCAGAGTCGGGCCGTCGTACCAGGAAAGGCGTTCGCCGCGGTCGACGATCATGTCGCCGGCCAGCGCCGAGATCGGGATGAAGCGCACGTCCGCAATGCCGAGCCTGGCGGCGAAGGCGAGGTAGTCGGCCTTGATGCGCTCGAACACGGCCTGGTCGTAGTCGACCAGGTCCATCTTGTTCACCGCGACCACCAGGTGGGGGATCCCGACCAGGCTGGCGAGGTAGGAGTGGCGGCGGGTCTGGGTGAGCACGCCCTTGCGCGCGTCGATGAGGATGATGGCGAGGTTGGCGGTGGAGGCGGCGGTCACCATGTTGCGGGTGTACTGCTCGTGGCCGGGGGCGTCGGCGATGATGTATTTGCGCCGGCCGGTGGAGAAGTAGCGGTAGGCGACGTCGATGGTGATGCCCTGCTCGCGCTCGGCCTGCAGGCCGTCGGTGAGGAGCGACAGGTCGACCGCGCCCATGCCGCGCTTGGCGGAGGTCTTCTCGATGGCGTTGAGGGTGTCGGCGAGGATGGTCTTGGTGTCGAACAGCAGGCGGCCGATCAGGGTGCTCTTGCCGTCGTCGACGCTGCCGCAGGTGAGGAAGCGCAGCAGGCCGTTGTCGATTTCGGGGAGGTTTTCCAGGGCGGACATGGTTTGGATTCCTTTGTTCATGCTTTGAAATTCTGTTTGGCGTTTGGGGCTCGTGGCGTTTTCTGGCGGTGCAGTGGGTGGGGCAGAGGCAGCTGTGCTTGAGGCGGCTTTGGATTTGCGGCCTGACGGGGACGCGCGGGATATTCCTTCCGGGGCTGCACCGCTGCGCGGTGCTTTGCGGAGGGTACGCAAATGAGCACCTTCGCTTCGCTCGGCTCGGACAGTCCTCGCCCCTTGACGAATACCCCGCACATCCCCGGCTACCGTGGTTGCTGCCCGATTGCACAAGAACCATCGAGTGTCGGCGCTGTGCTCGCTTGCGGTGCGGACTTTCGCGCGGCTTCAGCCCCGGTGTTTTGCCTTCCAATGAGCTGCATCCACGATTCCTGGATGCGTGCGGGGTGTTCCTGAAGGGGCGAGGACTGTCCGAGCGAAGCGAGTTCCGCAGCCCCGGAAGGAACACCTCGTGCGCGTCCGCGCCGCGAGCCGTCGAGCACCAACACTCAAGCCGCCATCAACAGCCCGATTAGAAGTAGCCTTCCTTCTTCCGCTGCTCCATCGACGCCTCCGAAGTCTGGTCATCCATCCGCGTCGCCCCGCGCTCGGTAATCGTCGTGGTCGCCGTCTCGGCGAGGATCTTCTCCACCGTGTCCGCATCCGACTCCACCGGCGCCGTGCAGGTGATGTCGCCCACGGTGCGGAAGCGCACCCGCACGTCCTCCACCACGTCGCCATCCCTGGCCGGGGTCACCTCGGTTACCGGCTGCAGCAGCCCGTTCTTGCGCACCACCGGACGCACGTGCGCGAAGTAGATCGACGGCAACTCCAGCTGCTCGCGCTGGATGTACTGCCACACGTCGAGCTCGGTCCAATTGCTGATCGGGAAGGCGCGGATGTTCTCGCCCTTGTGGCTGCGCGCGTTGTACAGGTTCCATAGTTCCGGGCGCTGGTTCTTCGGATCCCACTGACCGAACTCGTCGCGAAAGCTCATGATCCGCTCCTTGGCGCGCGCCTTCTCCTCGTCGCGGCGGGCGCCGCCGATGCAGGCGTCGAAGCCGAACTCCTCGATCGCCTCCAGCAGCGTTACCGACTGATGCTTGTTGCGCGACTCGCCCGCGTGCTTCAGCACCACGGTGCCACGCGCCATCGAGTCCTCCACCGAACGCACGATCAGGCGCTCGCCGAGCTCGGCGGCGCGCTTGTCGCGGAAGTCGGTGACCTCCTTGTAGTTGTGGCCGGTGTCGATGTGCATCAGCGGGAAGGGAAAACGCCCCGGGCGGAAGGCCTTCTCGGCCAGGCGCAGCAGGCAGATCGAATCCTTGCCGCCGGAGAACAGCAGCACCGGGTTGGCGCACTGGCCGGCGACTTCGCGCAGGATGTGGATGGCTTCGCCCTCGAGCCAGTCGAGGTGGGACAGCGTCTGTTTGGTCAGCGTGGACATGTTGCGATTACCGTTGCGGATGCTTGAGCGGATGTGTTCTGAATGCGCGCAGCGCGGCCTTGAGGCCGGCGTGCAGGGCGCCGAGGCGATGCTGCAGGCTGCGCCGCACCGCGCCGATCGCCGGGCTGTGCGCGGACTGCGCGGGATGCTTGCCGTTCATGATGTCAACCCTCCTTGACGTGCAGGCCGCACTCCTTGGTCTCCGGGTTCTCCCACCACCAGCGCCCGGCGCGCACGTCCTCGCCGACGGCGATCGCGCGCGTGCACGGGGCGCAGCCGATACTGGGGAAGAACTGATCGTGGAGCGCGTTGTGGGGCACCGCGTTGATTCGGATATAGGCCCATACCTCGGCCTCCGTCCAGTCCGACAGCGGGTTGAGCTTCTCCAGCCCATTGGCGGGGTCGAACTCGCGCACCGGCAGTCCGGCGCGAGTCACCGACTGCGCGGCGCGCAGGCCAGTGATCCACGCCTTGCGGCCGGCGAGCGCGCGCCGCAGCGGCTCCATCTTGCGCACGCCGCAGCAGGCCTTGCGCAGCTCGACCGAGTCGTAGAAGGCGTTGATGCCGTGGCTGCGCACATAGGTCTCGACCGCGCCGGCGTCGGGGAAGTAGATCTCGAGCTTTGTGCCGTAGCGGCGCTCGACCTCACCGATCAGGGTGTAGGTTTCCGCGGGCAGGCGACCGGTGTCGAGCGAGAAGACCGTGATCGGCAGCGCGTTCGACAGGATCAGGTCGGTCAGCACCATGTCCTCGGCGCCGAAGCTGTTCGCGAAGGCGAGTTCGCCGTGCGCGCCGAACTCGGCGACGGCCTCGCGCAGCAGTGCGAGCGCAGCGGCGGACCTGGCGCCCACGGTGGCGCGCAGGGCGTCGGTGAGTGCCGGTCGGGTGGCGGCGTTCACCGGCGCCGGGCGCAGGATCGAGACGCTCGCGTTCATGCCTGCACCTGCGGGCCGGCGCTGCGGTCGATGCGGCGGAACAGCGGCAGCGGATCCTTCACCGAGCGCTGGTAGGGCTGGGTGAAGTCGTCGATGCTGGCGAGTGCGGCCTCGAGCTGGGCGTCGGTGTAGCGCTCGGCGCGCGGCTCGAGGGCATCGAAGCCGCAGCGGGTCATGTAGTTGAAC
>JBEOKH010000325.1:0-3366 GCA_040275625.1 Thauera sp.
TAGGCCGCGGCTTGCGCCGTGTCCATCGCGACTTCGCGGAACTCCTCGTCGTAGGACGGCAGCACATTGCCGCCGATGTCCTTCAACTTGAGGAAGACCGTGAACGGCAGGACGCACCGCAGTACGCCCTTGGGACCGAAACCCGGCGCCTTGACCGTGCGCACCGATACCTTGGTGCCCTTGGCGGTCTTGTGCGCCGTGCCCGTGCTCTCGGAATAGATGTCCTTGAGCACGCCGTGATCGCGCATGAACGCCATCGCGGCCGACGTCATGCTGCCGCTCTTGGTCGGCCGGTAGCCGTCTTCGATCATCCGCCCCGGCAGGGCTCGGAACAGCAGGTGGAACAGGTCGTCGCCGTAGCCGCCCATCAGCGTGCCGGTGAGCAATAGCGTCTTGCGCGCCTTGGCCGCCAACACCCCCATGGCCTGGCCCTGTGCGGAGCCGCCGTTCTTGTACTCGTGCGCCTCGTCGGCGATGAGCAGGTCGAACGTGCCTTGCGGCAGGTAGCGTTTGATGTATTCGGACGGCTGGTAGCCGCCCTCGCCGAAGCCGAACTCCATGTTCGCCATCGCGCGCTCCATGCGATGCGCCTGGCGGTCCGAGAAGACCAGCTCACCCCGGTCGTCCATCAGGTTGATGAACTCGTGGATGTTGTCCCCGAGCATCGATGCCAGGAACGCATCACCGAACTTCTGCATCAGCTTCTGCGCGGTGACTTCCCCGATGGTCGGGATACGCTTCAGGGCTTTGAGCACGGAAGAGGACTGGTCGCTGGCGGACAGGCCTCTCGGGCGGATCAGCGTCCACAGCGGCGCAGCGCACTGGCTGCACTTCCTGCGGTACTCCTCGGCTTCCAGCGCGACCGGGTTGGCCGGCTCGCCGTCGAGGTCGGTGATGATGCGGCCGCAGTCCGGGCACGCTGCCACGTCGCCGTGGCGGGTGCGATGCCGGGTGAAGACGGGCTTCCAGTGGAACCCCATCCGCATCCGCACGCGGCCCAGGACGAAAAACTCCTGACCGCCTGCCGGCACGCCCAACTGCTCGCGCAGCTTGATGAGCTTGAGCAAGGTGTCCGGGCCGTTGAGCACCCAGACCTTGGCACCGGCCACCGTCTCCTGGATTTCGCGCCGCCACTTGTAGACCAGGTGGGGTGGCGAGAGCACCAGGGTGCGGCGGTAGCCTTCGGCGTTGAGCACGGCGGCGGTGGCAATACCCACCGTCGTCTTGCCGCAGCCCATCTCGCCATTGACGATCGCGGCGCGTTCGCCGCGATCGACCAACAGCTCGGTGACGGCGTGGACCACATCGGCTTGCGCCGGGAACAGCTTGCGCTTGAGCGCGGCGAGGATCAGTTGCCGATGCACCCGCACCTGGCCGGTGTAGACCGGCGGATTGGCGCGGTTGAGCGAATCGAGCAGCTCGTCGCCGAACTCCGATACGAAGTCCTGCAGGCTGAGCGTGAGAGGTGAAGCGGCCGCTTCGAGCAGGTCGCCCTGCACAGCGGTTTCGGGAACAGTTTCGAGATCGAGGGACATGGTGATGCTCCAAAGCAATGGGGCATGCACCTCCCCCACGGGGCGGTGACATGCCCCTGGGTGGGAAGAAAGATGCGGCAAAGTAACGTGTAGGTGCCGCTGGATGCGGATCAGTATTCGCTGGGCAGCAGCAGCGTGGTGACGCTGCGATCCCATTCGGTGATGATCCAGAGCTTCAGGTCGGGCGTGACCTGGTAGGACGAGAACAGACGATCCTCGCCGGACTTCAGCGCGGCGTCGTTCTGCCGCCGATCGCTGTCGCTCAGGTCGCCCCATTCGCCATGAAGAT
Source organism: Thauera sp. (assembly GCA_040275625.1). Classification (GTDB taxonomy): domain Bacteria; phylum Pseudomonadota; class Gammaproteobacteria; order Burkholderiales; family Rhodocyclaceae; genus Thauera. The sequence continues at coordinate 1,825 of JBEOKH010000325.1, forward strand.
GGCGGCGCAGGTACGGCGTGGGGTTGAGCCGACCCTGTCGGACCAGCTCGTCGACGCCGGCGGTCATGACCACCTGCCCGGGCGAAAAGCGTGCTTGTGACGCGAGGTTGAGGACTGCGAGTGCCATGGTGGTTTCTCCTTCTGGAAGAAGGGGCCACGGCACCCCATCGGGGGCAACGTGACCCCGGTGGGTGGATGAAAGCGACGGCGAACCGTCAGGGAACAGCGATCAGCGGATGGTCAGCACTTCGCCCCACGTGGGCGAGCCCAGCGTCAAGTCCCATGCACGAATGACCGGCACGAACTTGTCTGTGAGGATGCGCGTCTCGGCCACGGAGCCGTCGTCGCGTTCGGTGTATTCCGTCTGGAGGGTCTTCTCCTTGTGGGTGTCACCTTTGACGACGAGCACGCGCCCGCTCTTGGACGTCACCACGCCGGAGATCGCGCCTGCGGCCAAGGCCAGGGCGAGATGCCAGTGCGACAAGGCCCGCGCGGGTGGACGCAGCGACTGCTGCGCGGCCCCCAGGTGCGTATCGAGCGCCGGCCAGAGTCCTTGCAGCCGGCCGACTTCATCGGCGAACTGCTCGGGCTCCATCGTCACGCGATAGAAGTGCTCCGGCTCGGCCGGGCTGGCAGGGACGGTGTACGGCAGGAACGGCCATTCGGGCGGCAGCTCCTCGGCTTCGGCGTCACCCTGTCCGATCTGCAGCAGCAGACCGCGCAAGGACTTGGCCGACTCCGACGCCTGGTCGCGTTGACGAATCCTGCGACCGAAGATCACCACCTGCTTGAACTGCGTTTCCACCGCACGGTAGATGCGCAGGTCGGCGAAGTGGCGCGTCAGCCATCCGACCAGCTCGGCGTCGAGCACGTAGTGCGGCACGATGAAGACCAGCACGCCACCGTACTGCAGCAGCGGCAGCGCGCGCTGATAGAACAACTTTTCCAGCCGCGCACGGCCCTGGCCCTGATAGCCGATGTTGCCGTTCACGTCCTTGCTCAGGTCGCCATACGGCGGGTTCAGCCATAGCAGCCCGAAGGACTGGCGCGAGATCAGCGTGTCCATCAGGTCACCGTGGATGCAGCGATCGACCAGTTGCCGTGCGTGGCGGGCACGCTCGGCGTCGTACTCGACGGCGAAGGCCTGGACCTGCTCGCGCCCGAGGGCGTGGGCGGCTTCGGCGATCGCCACGCCTTCGCCGGCGCAGGGATCGAGGATGCACATCGGCCCGTTCGATGATTCGGCGGGCGCCAGTGCGGCGAGTGCTCTTTCGAGCGTGGGTTCATCCGTGGGGAAGTACCCGTTCTTGACGAAGTTGCGGGCGAGCCGCGGGAACATGAGGGCCATGGGAATCTCCTGGCAGTAGATGAATTGAAGGGGGCGGACACGCGGGGCGTGCATGTCCGGTGAGAGAACCTCAAGCCACCGCTTCGAGCGGTCGTGCCGAGAGGATGCGGCTGGCGGGCGTGTCGGCGACGAGCGCCCCGCTGCGGATCAGGCCGCCCAGCACCTGGGTCAGCACGGGCACGTCGATGGCGAGC
>JBEOKH010000326.1:0-8021 GCA_040275625.1 Thauera sp.
GCAAACTTCGCTTGCCAAAACGGGAGGCGTCCATATAAGCGGCGGAAGCCGCGAACGCAACGGCCGGAATGCTCGCGAACGCAACCGCAAAAATGCCCGCAAACGCCACTCGACCGCTGCTTTCGCGGCTTCCGCCGCTCCTACCGAAACCACGGCGCGTTCGAGCCTCTGTGGGCGCGACGAAAGCCGCTGTTGCGGCGCTCGGAGACCCGCCGCTCCTGCGGCTTAAAGGGCGACCCCTCATGGGGTGACGGTCCCGGATTTTTCCAGTCCTGCAGTGCAGGACCCGTTTTCTGAGGTCATGATGGAATTTCTCGATCTGCCCCCGATGCTGGGCGCTGCCGGCAGCGTTCGCCTGCCTGGCTCGAAGAGCATCTCCAACCGCGTGCTGCTGCTCGCCGCGCTTGCCGAAGGCGAGACCGACATCCGCGATCTGCTGCTGTCCGACGATGTCGAGCGCATGCTTGAGGCCCTGCGCGCGCTCGGCGTCGACTGGCGGCGCGAGGGTGACAGCCTGGATTACCGCGTGCGCGGCGTGGGCGGACCCTTCCCGGTCAAGGGCGGCGATCTCTTCCTCGGCAACGCCGGCACCGCCTTCCGGCCGCTCACCGCAGCGCTCGCGCTGTCGGGCGGCGAGTACCGGCTGTCGGGCGTGCCGCGCATGCACGAGCGCCCGATCGGCGATCTGGTCGATGCGCTGCGCCAGCTCGGCGCCGACATCACGTGCACGGCCAACGAGGGCTATCCGCCGCTGCACCTCAAGCCGGCGACGATCCGTCCGGGCGGCGTGGTCCGCGTGCGTGGTGACGTCTCCAGCCAGTTTCTGACCGCGTTGCTCATGGCGCTGCCGCTGACCGGCGTGGAGACGACGGTCGAGGTGGTCGGCGAGCTGATCTCCAAGCCCTATATCCGCATCACGCTCGAGCTCATGGCGCGCTTCGGTGTGCAGGTCGAACAGCAGGGCTGGGAACGCTTCGTCGTGCCCGGGGCTGCGCGCTACCGCAGCCCGGGCACGGTGTTCGTCGAGGGCGATGCCTCGTCGGCGTCGTATTTCCTCGCTGCCGGCGCAATCGGGGGCGGGCCGCTGCGGGTGGAGGGCGTCGGCCGCGCGAGCATCCAGGGCGACGTGCGCTTTGCCGAGGCGCTCGAGCAGCTTGGCGCCCGCATCACCATGGGCGACAACTGGATCGAGGCCGCCGCACCCGTGGGCGGCGTGCTCAAGGCTTTCGATCTGGACCTCAACCACATCCCCGACGCGGCGATGACGCTGGCGGTGGCGGCATTGTTCGCCGACGGCCCGTGCCGGCTGCGCAACATCGCGAGCTGGCGGGTAAAGGAGACCGACCGCATCGCGGCGATGGCGACTGAACTGCGCAAGGTCGGCGCCGAGGTCGAGGAGGGCGCCGACTACCTGGTTGTCACCCGGCCGCAGCACCTTTACCCGGCGGCGATCGACACTTACGACGACCACCGCATGGCGATGTGCTTCTCGCTGGTCACCCTGGGCGGCTGCCGGGTGCGCATCAACGACCCGAAGTGCGTGAACAAGACCTTCCCCGGCTATTTCGACGCTTTTGCAAAGATGGCCACGCCCGTGCCGGTGCTTGCGATCGACGGCCCGTCGGCGTCCGGCAAGGGCACGGTGGCCGCGCGCGTGGCCGAGGCACTCGGCTGGCACTACCTCGACAGCGGTTCGCTGTACCGCCTGGTCGGCCTTGCAGCGTTGCGCGCGGGCGTTGCGCTCGACGACGAGGCCGGTGTTGCGGCACTGGCGTCGGCGCTGCCGGCTCGTTTCGAGGGTGGGCGGGTGCTGCTCGGCGAGGGCGACGCGAGTGACGTGACCGACGAGATCCGCTCCGAGGCATGCTCGGTCGGCGCCTCCCGGGTGGCGGTGCTGGCTGCGGTGCGCACGGCGCTGTTCGATCGCCAGCGCGACTATCGCGTCGCTCCGGGTCTGGTCGCCGAAGGGCGCGACATGGGCTCGGTGATCTTCCCCGACGCGGGCATCAAGGTCTTTCTCACCGCCTCGGTCGTGGCGCGCGCCGAACGGCGCTATAAGCAGTTGATCGAAAAGGGTTTGGCTGCTAATATGGAAAGCCTTCTGAAGGACCTTCAGGAACGGGATGCGCGCGACGCCGCCCGTGCCGTTGCGCCCCTGATGAAGCTGCCGGACGCGGTCCTGCTCGACACCACCGAACGGAATGTCGATCAGGCAGTGGCTTTCGTCCTCGATCTCGTTGAGACGGGGAGGAGGTAGTCCAGTTGAACGCAATCGCGCGGGAGCGTGGGCTCCGGCGCTTTTTTTCTTGAACCTACCTTGTTTGCCGTCCCACGACGGCACCGGAATTTTTCCATCTATGTCCAACGCCACCCCCTCCTTTGAAGAAAGCTTTGCCGCCCTCTTCGAGGAAAGTCTTGCCCTCCAGGAAATGCGCGCCGGTGAAGTCATCACCGCCGAAGTCGTGCGCATTGACCAGAATTTCGTCGTTGTCAACGCTGGCCTGAAGTCCGAAAGCTACGTGCCCATCGAGGAGTTCCGCAACGACCGCGGCGAACTCGAAGCGAACGTCGGCGACTTCGTGCACGTCGCGATCGACGCCCTCGAAGACGGCTACGGCGAAACTCGCCTGTCGCGCGACAAGGCCAAGCGCATCGCCGCCTGGAACGACCTCGAGAAGGCGCTCAACGAAGGCTCCCTTGTCAAGGGCGTCGTCACCGGTCGCGTCAAGGGTGGCCTGACCGTCATGACCAACAGCATCCGCGCCTTCCTGCCGGGCTCGCTGGTCGACATGCGTCCGGTCAAGGACACCACGCCGTACGAAGGCAAGGAATACGAGTTCAAGGTCATCAAGCTCGACCGCAAGCGCAACAACGTCGTGGTGTCGCGCCGTGCCGTGCTGGAAGAGTCGATGGGCGAAGAGCGCGAGAAGCTGCTCGCCAACCTCAAGGAAGGCACCGTCATCAAGGGCGTGGTCAAGAACATCACCGACTACGGTGCGTTCGTGGACCTCGGCGGCATCGACGGCCTGCTGCACATCACCGACCTGGCCTGGCGCCGCGTCCGTCACCCGTCCGAAGTGCTGTCGGTCGGTGACGAGATCGAAGCCAAGGTGCTCAAGTTCGACCAGGAAAAGAACCGCGTCTCGCTCGGCCTCAAGCAGCTCGGCGAAGATCCGTGGGTGGGCATCTCGCGTCGTTATCCGCAGGGCACCCGTCTGTTCGGCAAGGTCACCAACATCACCGACTACGGCGCGTTCGTCGAAGTCGAGCAGGGCATCGAGGGCCTGGTCCACGTGTCCGAGATGGACTGGACCAACAAGAACATCCACCCGACCAAGGTCGTCCAGCTCGGCGACGAGGTCGAGGTCATGATCCTCGAGATCGATGAAGACCGTCGCCGCATCTCGCTTGGCATGAAGCAGTGCATGTCGAACCCGTGGGACGATTTCGCGATCAACCACAAGAAGGGCGACAAGGTCCGTGGCCAGATCAAGTCGATCACCGACTTTGGCGTGTTCATCGGCCTGGAAGGTGGCATCGATGGTCTGGTGCACCTGTCTGACCTGTCGTGGAGCGAGTCCGGCGAAGACGCCGTGCGCAAGTTCAAGAAGGGCGACGAGGTCGAGGCCGTGGTGCTGGCGATCGACGTCGAGCGCGAGCGCATCTCGCTCGGCATCAAGCAGCTCGAAGGCGACCCCTACACCAACTTCATCGCCACCCACGAGAAGAACAGCCTCGTGCGCGGCACCGTGAAGTCGGTCGAGGCGCGTGGTGCGGTGATTGCGCTGGGTGACGACGTCGAAGGTTACCTGCGTGCGTCGGAAGCCGCGCCGCACCGTGTTGACGATCTGACCACGATGTTCAAGGAAGGTGATGAGGTGGAGGCGCTGGTGATCAACGTCGATCGCAAGACGCGTTCGATCAGCCTGTCGATTCGCGCCAAGGATCAGGTCGAGCAGTCCGAAGTCATGAACAAGATGGCCTCCGAAAGCTCGGCAGCCACCGGCACGACCAACCTGGGTGCCCTGCTCAAGGCCAAGCTGAACGAGCAGAAGCATTAATCTGACCGATCATGACCAAATCGGAGCTGATCGCCCAGCTCGCGGAGCGTTTTCCGCAGCTGGTCGCAAAGGACGCCGATTACGCGGTCAAGATGATTATCGATGCGATGACAGACGCGCTTGCGCGCGGTGATCGCATCGAGATCCGCGGCTTTGGCAGCTTTGCGCTGAACTACCGTCCGCCCCGTACCGGGCGCAATCCTAAATCCGGCGAGAAGGTTCTGGTGCCGGAAAAATACGTTCCGCATTTCAAGGCGGGCAAGGAATTGCGCGAGAGGGTGGATCTTTGCGGAAGTTGACCGCGCGGCGATCGGTTTACAGGCAATAATGGAAGGCGGCTGCGGCCGCCTTCTTTTTCGTCCATTGCTCGGGGATAATGCCGTCCATGCGCGCAATCATCTGGTTAATCCGTCTGTTGCTGTTCTTCCTCTTGTTCGGCTTTGCGATCAAGAATGACCACCTGGTGACACTGAACTTCTTCTTCGGAGTCCAGTGGCAACTCCCCCTGGTGTTCGTGATCCTGGTCAGCTTCGCCGCCGGCGCCCTGCTCGGGGTCACCGCGACCCTGGCCTCGCTGATGCGCCAGCGTCGCGAGATCTCGCGCCTGCGCCGTCAGCTCGAGCTCACTGAGCGTGAAAAGGCCTCCACCGCCACCGCGCTGGCTGCGGCCGAAGCCCAGTTGCCGATGCCCTGAGTCGATGGAAATCGAATACTGGTGGCTGCTGGCGCTGCCGCTCTTCTTTGCGCTCGGCTGGCTGGCCGCGCGCATCGACATCCGGCAGGTGGTGCAGGAGTCGCGCGCCTTGCCGCGCTCGTATCTGAGCGGGCTCAACTTCCTGCTCAATGAACAGCCCGACAAGGCGATCGATGCGTTCGTCGAGGCTGTCCGCATTGATCCGCAGACGGTCGAGCTGCACTTCGCCCTCGGCAGCCTGTTCCGCCGCCGCGGCGAGACCGAGCGTGCGATCCGCATCCACCAGCTGCTGGTCGACCGGGAGGACATCAGCGAGGAGCACCGGCTGCAAGCGCTCAGCGAACTCGGCCAGGATTTCCTGAAGGCCGGACTGCTCGATCGCGCCGAGGCTGCGTTCGTGCGCCTGCGCGGCACGCGCGCGAACGACCTTGCCCTGCGCAACCTGCTCGAGATCTATCAGCAGGAAAAGGACTGGGCGAAGGCGATCGAGGTCGCGCGGGCGCTGCCTGAGCATGAAGGCGTGATGTGGCGCACCGAGACGGCCAACTTCCACTGCGAGATGGCAGCAAATGCGTTGGCGAACTCGCGCTACGAGGAGGCCAGGCGCTACCTCGACGAGGCTTTTGGGGTCAATCGGCAGTGCGTGCGGGCGAGTATCCTGCTCGGCGATCTTCATGCCGCACAGGGGCGCGACGAAGACGCGCTCGACGCCTGGAAACGCATCGAGAACCAGGATCCCGTCTATCTTGCCCTGGTGGCCGAGCGCCTCATGGAGGCCTACGGCCGGCTGGGCAAGGTGGAGCAGGGGCATCAGTTGTTGCGTGCCTGGCTCCAGGCGCACGCCTCGCTCGACCTGCTCGACGAGGTCTTCCATTGGGAGCTCGAGCGCGAGGGGCCGAAGGCTGCATATGAGATGGTGCGCGAGGAGCTGCGCCGCAACCCGACCCTGCTCGGTCTCGACAAGCTGCTCGAGGCGGCGGCGCTCAGCGCGCCCGCCGAGCAGCGCGGCGACATCGATCTGATCAAGCAACTCATCCACGGCCATACCCGTCGCGTTGCACGCTACCGCTGTGAGGCCTGCGGCTTCAAGGCGCGCCAGTTCCATTGGCGATGTCCCGCCTGCGGTGGCTGGGAGACCTATCCGCCGCGGCGCACCGAAGAGTTCGACCTCACGCCCTGAGGCACGGCGAACCCGGCGGGCCATCCGCATGTCGGTGTACCGACGAATCCGATACGACAGGTCATAAATGGAATTCAGGACGCTGGAAGACTACGTCGGCCGCACACCGCTGGTGCGCCTCAAGCGCATCAACGCCGGTCGCAACAACGTGATCCTCGCCAAGCTCGAGGGCAACAACCCGGCGGGTTCGGTCAAGGACCGGCCGGCGCTGTCGATGGTGATGCGCGCCGAGGCGCGCGGGCAGATCAAGCCCGGCGACACGCTGATCGAGGCCACCAGCGGCAACACCGGGATCGCGCTCGCGATGGCGGCGGCGATCCGCGGCTACCGCATGATCCTGGTGATGCCCGAGAATCAGAGCATCGAGCGCCGCCAGACCATGCGCGCATTTGGTGCCGAGCTGGTGCTGGTGCCGAGTTCGGGCGGCATGGAGATGGCGCGCGACATCGCCGACAAGATGCGCGACGAGGGGCGCGGCATCATCCTCGATCAGTTCGCCAACGCCGATAACCCGATTGCGCATTACGAGGGCACCGGACCGGAGCTCTGGGAGCAGAGCGGGGGGCTCATCACCCATTTCGTCAGTTCGATGGGTACCACCGGCACCATCATGGGGACCTCGCGCTACCTTAAGGAGCGCAAGCCCGAGGTCTGCATCGTCGGTTGCGAACCGGAAGAGGGCTCGTCGATTCCCGGGATCCGCAAGTGGCCCGAGGCCTACCTGCCGAAGATCTTCGAGCGGCCGCGCGTCGACCGCTTCGAGCGCGTCAGTCAGGCCGACGCCGAGGAGATGACCCGTCGCCTGGCGCGCGAGGAAGGCATCTTCGCTGGCATCTCCTCGGGCGGTGCGATGCATGTCGCGCTGCGCATCGCCGCACAGGTCGAGAACGCGGTGATCGTCTCCATCGTCTGCGACCGCGGCGACCGCTATCTTTCGACGGGTGTGTTCCCGGCCTGATCGCATCCGCCGCGGCTCGATCTGCGCCGCGGCGGTCCTGCTTGCGCTGATCCTGTCCGTGCTGGCGTTGCCTGCCGGGCATGCTGCGGGCCTCGTGCGCCTCGCGCTCGATGTTCGTGCGCTGTCCCATCCGGCGTTCTCCGTCGAGGACATCCGCTTGCGTCTTGATGCCCAGGGTGCCGTCGGTGCGCTGCATATCGGGCGCGTGCGCGCCGGCGGAAGCGAATGGCGCGCACTCGAGCTGCGCTGTGGAGGCGTCGGCGCGGATGCAGGCGTGCTCGCCTGCAAGGATGCGAGCGTGCATGTGGCAGGGCGTCGACTCGCGCTCGAACTGGATCTCGAGAGTGCGCTCGGGGCGGGGCCGCTGCATGTCGTGCTGCGCCTGGCCAGGGGTGGCCGGATCGAAGCGCACATCGACGCCGCGGGTGGGGTGCGTGTGCAGCTGCGGGCGTTGAGCGCGGCGGACATCGCGGCCGTCGCCGGCCCCTGGCTGCCCGAAGTGGGCAAGGTCATGCGCAGCTACAAACCCAGCGGCGCAGTCGACGGCGAACTCGAATGGAGTGCTGGCGCAAGTGGCGAATCCCGCCTCGCCGTCCGGGGTCGTCTTGGCGGCGGCCTGTTCGGGAGTGCGGACGGACTGCTCGCGGCAGAAGCGCTCGACATCGACTTCGCGTTCGATGCGCGCGGTGGTGGGCAATCGTGGGCGTGGAATGCGCACGCCAACTGGCGCGCAGGTGCCGCCTATGTGCATCCGCTGCTGATCGAGGCGGGGCCGGGTCTGCAGGCGGCCGGGCGGGTCGAGGGTGGGCGTTTCCGCATCGATGAGGCGCGCCTCGTGGTCGACGGGGTCGACGAGATCAAGGCGCGCGCGGTGCTGGATGGGCGGCGAGGGGTGTTTGAAACGCTTGCGCTCGACATTGCAGGCGCCGACCTGGCGCATATCGGACCGCGCTGGCTCGCACCGCTGCTGGCGCCGGCGAGCGCGGCCCGCTTGCGCTTCGCCGGGCAGGCAGATGCGCGCCTGGCGTGGCGTGACGGTCGGCTCGAGGCTGCCGCGCTGGCGCTCGATGGCGCCGGCTTCGGCCTCGCCGCAGCAGTGCGGGGTGCTGCGGGCGAGGTGTCGGAGGC
>JBEOKH010000327.1:0-3287 GCA_040275625.1 Thauera sp.
CCCAGGCTTTCGAGCATGTGAAAAATGTGCTTGAGCTGAAAGAAGATCGGCGCCGGCGTCGTGCCCTGAAGCTGCAAGCGACGCAGATGCTCCAGTTCGGTCAACACATCCACCAGCGGCGAGTCGAACGCCGGGTTGAGTACCGTCAAATCGTGATGAACAAAGGCAGGCATTGCGTCATTGTAGAACGGCTGAAGAACTATCTGTAATTGACTGCAATTATTACAATCAAACCATCGCTTTAGAGAACCACACCCGGAAATTTATCTTTAGTCGGCAAGCAAAGGATGTTGACGGCAGGGGGCCGTCGAAGTCAAGACACAAGGCCGCCGGGCGGCGACGGTCGGGTCATCAAGTGAACTCGACGCGCTCAGAGCAGCCGCGTCCTGCCGGTCAACAACTCCTGCATCATCGCCTGCTTGAGGGCGCGGGTCTTGTCGCGGCGAGCCACCAACGCGGAGAGTTCGGCGTCCATGTCGGAGAGGACGGCGGCGATGGCGGATTGTTCGGCGAGCGGTGGGCACTTCAGTCCAAGGCTTCGTAGTTCCGTTAGTCCAATACGTTTTCTGGTTGAACCCGTTCCAGCGTTAGCGGCTTTCTCCCGAAACTCAGGTGCATTAATCATCGTGTAGATGAAATAGGTGCCATAGCGGCGCTGATCTACGGCTAGCCGAATGCCATCCGAACACATGACGTAACGGTCATGGGCTGACGGAATGATGCATGCTCGGGCCACTGGGTCGCCCATTTTCGAGAGGATGATTTCGCCGGGGAAAATGTTGCAGCTAAGGAGCTCATCCGCTTTGGTTTGCGAAGTAAAAATCTTGTAGTCGTCCAAGAAAACTCCGTCCCCGATGTTCTGAAGCTGGATTATTCGCACACCATCTTCGGTGTAGTCCGCGGACTTCAGGTTGGAACCAAAAGGGCCGCCGGTGAAACTCCATCGCTGCGAGAGATCTGCGATTTCCCCCAACCGCTTCACCTCCCACGCCCCGCTGTAGCCGGGGAGGCGGGTTTGGCCGGTGAGGAGTTGCTGCATGGCGGCCTGTTTGAGGTCGCGCTTCTTGGCGATGAGCCGCTCCAGTCCTCTCAGGAGCGAATCCACATCGCTCAACACCGCCGCGATGGCGCGTTGCTCGGGCACTGGAGGCCAAGCAAGTTGCGCGCTATAGATGCTCCTGTTTGATGTGTGACGGACTGTGCTACCGAAGGCATGTGCCTTAATGTGATCAAGGTACGTGCGAGAAAGGAGCAAGTAAAACAGCAACGGCAAATGGACACTTGTATCTTTAAGTACGAGCTTCCCAATTCGTTGGTTGTGAAGAATGATCTCATCCGTTTGTACGAAGGCAGGCTTGCCAAGCAAGTTGCAATTGGGCGTCAAGTCGGTCATTACGATTAACAGATCGCCACGACTAAATGTCATTTTTTTGGAAACGCCGCCTGAATAGCGCTTAGTGTTTCGCTCCTCGAAGTACAGACCTCCATCCAGCCGGAAATTACCGGGTGTCAAAACGATTGGCCCAGACTCAGAGAAGTTTTCGCTGGGAAACGCAAACCCGTGCCTTAAGGTGAACACTTCCTCGAGCGGCTTTACCTCCCACTCATCAGGAACAACCCCAACCTCGGTTAGTTTATATCCGGCCTTCACCTCCACGTTGCCCCCATCCGCTTGAGGTGTTCCTCCACACGCGCGGTGAGCATCGCCACCTCGTCGGTGAGTTGCGGCAGCGGCGTGGCATAGCGTTCGGCCAATTCCCGCAGACGCCCGGTCAGCGTCTGCGAAACGCGGTCGAGTTCGCCCTGCACTGTGGCCGCCAGCGTGCTCATCCACTTGTCGGCTATCACCAGCGACTGGATCTCGGCGGTCGTCAAACTCGGGTACTTCTCGTAGGCCAGCGCATCGAGCACGGCCTCGGCGTCGCGGATCTGCTTCTTCAGTACGGCGATGCGGGTGCCCAGACCCAGCCACTGCCTGAGCAGCGCCAGCTCGTCGGCGCCGTCGGCGTCGCTGCCGATCTCGCGGATGCGCTCCTTCACCGCCAGAGCGGTGATGCTGTCGTAACCCGCGAACACGCCGTCGTCGCCGGCCTCCTCCTCTTCCAGTTCGGTCTGGCTGGCCTGGGCGGCGTCCAGATCGGCCTGCAGCGCGTCGATGGCGGCCTGCTCTTTGGCGAAGTAGCGCGCGACGATCAAGGGCTTGGGGATCAGCTCGCAGGTCCAGCCGCGGTCCCTGGCCTTGCCCTTCTTGTCGGTCTCGACGATGCGCGTGGTCCTGGCCGCCCAGCCGTCGGCGGCGATCAGGTAGGCGTCGTCCTGCATGGTTTCGGCCCAGTAGTCCATCAGGTGCTGGTAGATGTCGTAGGCGTCGAGCAGTGGCGCATTCTTGAAGGTGGCGAGCAGCGCCTCGGCGATGCTTTCGATCAGCGCCTTGGGGTGGCCACCTTGGATAAACCCGCTGAGTTGCGGGCTGACGGCCTGCCGCCAGTGCTCGAAGCGCGCGCTGGCCTGTGCGTTGAAGGCGGTGAATTCGGCGTGCTTGAGGATCGCCGGCTTGACTTCGGGTAGCGGCAGCGTCAGGCGCAGGTAGCCGGGGCGCAGCGTCGCAAACAGCGCCGCGCGCACGCCGGGCAGCACCCGCCAGTAGGGCGCAAGCGCGTTGTCGGGATCGTCGAGATCGCGCTCGGGGATGCCGCCGGCGAGGTGGCCGCTGATGTCGTGCAGGTCTTCGGGGGCGGAGCTGTCGATGTAGCGCGGCAGGTTGAGGTTGAAGTCGTTCTTCGCGTCGGCGATCTCCGCGAAGGGCACCATGCGGGCATAGCGCGGGGTGTCGGCCTGTTTGGTAAACGTATCGACGATGCGGTGGATGTCCTGTTCGCGCAGTCGGTTCTTGTTGCCGTCCTTGATGTAGCCCTTGCTGGCGTCGATCATGAATATGCCCTTGCGCGCGGTGGCGTTCTCCTTGTCGAGCACCAGGATGCAGGCCGGGATGCCGGTGCCGTAGAAGAGGTTCGCCGGCAGCCCGATGATGCCCTTGAGGATGCCCGAGCGGACGAGCTGCTGGCGGATGGTGGCCTCGGCGTTACCCCGGAACAGCACGCCGTGCGGCAGGATGCACGCGGCTTTGCCGCGCGCCTTCATGCTGCGGATGATGTGCAGCAGGTAGGCGTAGTCGCCCTGCTTGGCCGGCTGCTCGCCCCAGGCAAAGCGCTGGAACTCGTCGGGCGATTTGAGGCCGGTGCTCCAGGTCTTGTCGGAAAACGGCGGATTGGCGACGACGTAGTCGT
>JBEOKH010000328.1:0-5001 GCA_040275625.1 Thauera sp.
TTCGGCCGGGGCGGCGCGCTGGCCCCGCTGACCGAGGCGATCGGCATGCCGGTGCTCGCCGCCGGCGACACGGAGTACGCGGTGCACATCCGTCGTGTGTCGCCGGTGCTCGACGCCGCCGGTCAGGCGCGTGACGTGATCCTCGCCGCGGAGCGCGAGCTGCCGCCCGGGCTGGCGGGTGAGCTGCGCTGGCGCAGCCGCACGCCTTACCTGCCGGCGGCCTACCTCCAGCAGCACGAGGGCCGTCTCGGTGCGTGGCGCGTGCACGGGGGCACGCCGGTGTTCGTGGCGCTCCCCGATGCCCAGGCGGGCCGCCCGGTGGCGGTCGACTGGGCGGTGGATGTGCAGGTGGTCGATGAGGGCCGCTTCGCGCTCGGGCTGCCCCGGGGTGGTCGGACGGCCGACGTCGGTGGGAGCGCGCGGTGAACGGGCTGTATCGGCGCCTGATCGACAACCACCCGCTCGCCAACATCGCCTTCCTGATGGTGCTGCTCGGCGGCCTCTTCAGCTATCTGACGATGCCGCGGGCGCAGGATCCCGAGATCAACTTCAACTGGGTCAGCATCGTCACCGCGCTGCCGGGTGCCTCGGGGGAGGACGTCGAGCGCGAGCTCACCGGGCCGCTGGAGGATGCGATCAAGCAGGTCAAGGACATCCGCTTCACGTCCTCGTCTAGTCGCGAGGGGGTGTCGTCGATCCTGGTGCGCTTCGAGGAACTGCCCGAGCGCGTGTTCGACAAACGGGTGAACGACCTGCGCCGTGAGATCCAGAACAAGGCCTCGGCCGAGCTGCCGCAGGACGCCACCGATCCGGTGGTGATCGAGGTCACCAGCTCCAACGGCTTTCCGACCGCGATCCTCGTGCTGGAGGGCGTTGGCGGTGAAGCCCTGCGCCGCGCCGGCTTCCTGATCAAGAAGGAACTCGAGGGCCTGCCCGGGGTAGACCAGGTGATCGCCGCCGGGCTGGAGGATCCGCAACTGCACGTCGATTTCGACCCGGCGCGGGTGGCGGCGGCTGCGCTGTCGCCGATCCAGCTTGCCGACGGCGTGGCCGCCTGGTTCGCCAACGCGCTCGCCGGGCGGGTGCGGGTGCTGGATCGCGAATGGCTGGTGCGCATGGAGGGCAAGACGCCCGATCCCGATGTGCTCGCCCAGGCCGCAGTGGTGACGCCCGAGGGCCGGGTCGCGCTCGACGAGGTCGCGACCGTGGCGCGCGGCCACGAGCGCCCGAGCCAGCTGGTCAGCTATCGGGGGGCGCCGGCGGTGATGCTGTCGATCACCAAGCAGGCCGATGCCAACACCTTGCAGATGGTCGAGCGCCTGCAGGCCTTTGCGGCCGTGCGTAACCCGCTGCTCGCCGCCCAAGGCGTGCAGCTGCGTGTGATCGACGACCAGACCCACGCCACCCGCCACGCGATCGGGGTGATGGAGTCGAACGCGGTGTTCGGACTGTTCGCGGTGCTGGTGATGTGCTGGATCTTCCTCGGCTCGCGGCTGGCGCTGCTGGTTGGCCTGGGGGTACCGTTTGCGCTCGCCGGCACCTTCGTCGCGGTGGACCTGGTCGGCAGCACGCTCAACCTGACGGTGCTCCTCGGGGTGGTGATCGCGCTCGGCATGCTGGTGGACGACGCGGTGGTGATCGTGGAGGCGATCTACTACCGGCTGCAGCGCGGCGATCCGCCGCGCGAGGCGGTGGTCGCCGGGGTCGAGGAGGTCGGTCTGCCGGTCCTGTCCTCGGTGCTGACCACGATCGCCGCCTTTCTGCCGCTGATGCTGCTGCCGGGCATCCTCGGCAAGTTCATGTTCGTGGTGCCCTTCGTGGTCACCGTCGGCTTGCTGGTGAGCCTGGTCGAGGCGTTCTGGATCCTGCCCACCCACATCCTCGCGCTCGGTCCGCAAGTCGCGCAGCGGCGCTCGCGCGTGCAGGCGACGCGCGAGCGCTTCACCCACTGGCTGCGGGTGAAGTATGCGCGTGCGCTGGTCGCGGTGCTGCGCCGCCGGGCGCTGGCGCTGGCGGTGCTGGTGCTGGTGATGGCGGGCGCCGCAGGCGCGGTGGCGAGCGGGCTGGTGCGGATGCAGTTCTTCGCCTTCGACTCGATGCGGCTGTTCTATGTGAGCGTGGACATGCCCGCCGGGGTGACCCCCGAGCGCACGCTGGCCGAGGCCGAGCGTGCGGCGCGCGTGCTCAGCGAGACGATCGGCGCCGCCGAGCTGCGCTCCATCGTCAGTTATGCCGGACTCAAGTTCACCGACACCGAGCCGGTCTATGGTGACCAGCACGCGCAGGTGCTGGTGTCACTGCGGCCGCGTGAAGGCGGCATGCGCGACACAGGCGAGCTCATCGCCGCGGTACGCCCGGCGATCGAGGCGCTCGGCGGAGAGGCGAAGTTCTCGTTCATGGAGATGAAGGGCGGGCCGCCGACCGCGAAGCCGATCTCGGTGAAGATGAAGTCCGACGACTACCCACAGTTGCGCGCCGCCGCCGACATGCTGCTCGCCGAGGTGGCGAAGCTGCCCGGGGTGAAGGATCTCACCGATGACGACGTGCCCGGGCGCGGCGAGATGCGCCTCGCGCTCGACCGCGAGAAGCTCGCCCGCGCCGGCGTGCAGCCGGGCGAGGTGGCGCGCCTGCTGCGCCTGTATGGCGAAGGCGAGATCGTCGCCACCACGCGCGACGGCGGCGAGAAGCTGGAGGTGGTGGTGCGTGCGCGCCAGGACAGCCTGGGTGACGTCACCGAGCTGTTGCAGCGTCCGGTGCCGCTCGCCGACGGGCGCAGCGTGCAGCTCGGCGATCTGGTGAGCCACCGCCTGCTGATGTCCAAGGGCTACATTCGCCACTACCAGCTCACGCGCGCGATCACCGTCGAGGCCGAACTCGACCGCGAACAGATCGACACGGTCGCGGCCAACGAGCGCCTCAAGGCTGCGTGGGCGCAGCTGCACGCGCGCTTCCCTGGCGTCGAGCTGGATTTTTCCGGCGAGCTGGAGGACATCCAGGAAAGCCTGGACGCGATGGGCGGGCTCTTCGTGCTCGGCATCGGCCTGATCTACCTGATCCTCGCCACCCAGTTCCGCAGCTACTGGCAGCCGCTGATCATCCTGGTGACGGTGCCGCTGGCCTTCACAGGGGTGGTTCTGGGCCTGCTGGTGTCGGGCAATCCGCTGTCTTTGTACACCCTGTACGGCGTGATCGCGCTCACCGGCATCGCGGTCAATTCGGCGATCGTGCTGATCGACGCCGCCAACGAGCGCCGCGAGGCCGGCATGAGCGTGCAGCATGCGGCGATCTACGCCGCGCGCCGGCGTCTGGTGCCGATCCTGATCACCACGACCACCACCATCGGCGGCCTGTTCTCGCTCGCGATCGGCCTCGGCGGCAAATCCCTGATGTGGGGGCCGGTGGCGGCGAGCATCGTGTGGGGGCTGGGCTTCTCGACCGTGCTGACGCTGTTTGCGGTGCCGCTGATGTATCGCATGGCCATGCAGCGCGGTGGCCGCTAGAATGTTGCGCTGCGGCACAATGCCGCGCGCATTTCGCCGGCCCTGTGCCGGGTCCCTTCCTCCCTTCTCCCGCCCGTCATGGACGCCTTCTTCGTCTCCACCGCGATCGTCGCCCTCGCCGAGATCGGCGACAAGACGCAGCTGCTCGCCTTCATCCTCGCCGCCCGCTTTCGCCGCCCGTGGCCGATCGTGGCCGGGATCCTGGTCGCCACCTTGTTCAACCACGCCTTTGCCGCCGCGGTCGGCGCGTGGCTGACCACGCTGATGGGGCCGCAGACCCTGCGCTGGGTGCTCGGCCTGTCCTTCATCGCGATGGCGGCGTGGACGCTGATTCCCGACAAGTTCGAGGAGGACGAGGCGAAGCTGCCACGCTTCGGCGTGTTCGGGGCGACCCTGGTGGCCTTCTTTCTTGCCGAGATGGGCGACAAGACCCAGGTCGCCACCGTGGCGCTGGCCGCGCAGTACCAGGCGCTGATCGCGGTGGTGGCCGGCACCACGTTCGGCATGATGATCGCCAACGTCCCGGCGGTGATGCTCGGCGACCGCATCGCCCACCGCATGCCGGTGAAGCTGGTGCATGGGATCGCGGCGGCGATCTTCCTCGGGTTGGGTGTCGCGACGCTGGCCGGGGCGGGGGAGGCGCTCGGCTTTTGACCCGTGCATGATGCGGGAACGGGGGCGTGAAGGTTCGCGGCTTCCGCCGCTCCTACAGGTGATCACCGCGCTTCGGGTCAGCTGTAGGAGCGGCGCAAGCCGCGAACGCTCGCCGCCCGCGAGCCACTGCCGATCACACCTGCCCGCCACCCGTCACCCGCTGCACCTTCGCGCCGGCAACAGTCGGGCGTGCGGCCTGCTATGCTTTGAACCTTTTGCAGCAAGGCTTCATGGAATCCTCTTTTCGCCTCGGTGCGCGCGAGGGGCTGCGTGACTTCCTGCCGATCTCGGTGGGCCTGCTGCCGTGGGCCATGGTCACCGGCATCGCGATGCGCTCGGTCGGCCTGACCGAGCTCGAGTCGCTGGCGATGAATCTGCTCGTCTACGCCGGCACCGCGCAACTCGGGGCGCTGCCGCTGATCGCCGTCGGTGCGCCGCTGTGGCTGATCGCACTCACCGCGCTCGCGCTCAACCTGCGCTTCGTGATCTTCAGCGCGGCGATTGCGCCGATCTTCCATGGCGAGCCCTTCGCGCGCCGGCTCGCGTCGAGCTATCTGCTGGTCGACGGCGTGTTTGCGGTCGGTGCCGACAAGCTGTTGAGCGCCGACGATCCGCACTGGCGCTGGGGGTATTACATCGCGCCGTCGGCGTTCAACTGGTGCCTTTGGCAGGTGTGCACCGCGCTCGGCATCTTCGGTGCCGATCTTGTGCCGCGCGATTGGTCGCTCGAGTTCATGGCGACGATCGCGCTGATGGTGATGGTGCTGCCGATGGTGCGCACGCGGCCGATGCTGGTCGCCGCGCTCGCCGGCGGGCTCGGCGCGGTGCTGCTGCGCGAACTGCCGCT
>JBEOKH010000329.1:0-5565 GCA_040275625.1 Thauera sp.
CCAGCAGCGGCGTGGTCTCGTATTTGTGACCGGTCAGCGAGATGTACTTCTGCACCTCGTGCAGCTTCGACGAATAGACGTTCATCAGCGGATTCTCCTGGCCATCGAACACGCCCTGCTGGAGCGCGATGTAGAGCTCCGAGAAGGCCAGCGGCCCCGGGTTGGCGCCGAGCGCCTTGAAGATGTCGAGCGTCATCGTGTCGGGCGGCGTGCGTACCTTGATGCCTTCGAGATCTTCGGGCTTCACGATCGGGCGCTTGTTGTTGCTGGTGTGACGGATGCCGTTGTCCCACAGCGCGAGCACGACCAGGCCCTTGCTGTTGGCGGCCTCGTCAAGCTTGGCACCAACCGGGCCGTCGACCACCTTGTAGGCGTGGTTCAGGTCACGGAACAGGAAGGGCAGCCCGATCAGGTTGAACTCGGGAACGACCCCCGCGGTGCTGCCCTGCGAGTTGGCGCTGAAGGCGAGCGTGCCCAGGCGCATGTTGGTGAGCGACTCGACGTCGTCGCCGAACTGGGCGCTGCCGCCCACCTCGACCTTGACCCGACCGCTGGTCTTCTGGGCCACGAGCTCGGCGAACTTCTGCGACGCGACCGCCTTCGGGTTGCCCGGCGCGGCGTTGTGGGAAAGACGCAGGACCTGCTGGGCCCAGCCCGTGGAGGCGGTCAATGCGAGGGTCGCTGCAACCGCGATCAGAGTCTTTTTCATGAGTGATCTCCTTCCATTTCCTGTCGATGTGACTTTCTTGCTGCCTGTGTGCAGCCGTTGTCCGTTTGTGCGGGCTTACCGGCGGCAGGCCCGCGCCTCGCCGGAGCGAGGTGACTCCGTCAGCCGTGGATGAGCATGCCGCCATTGACGTCGATGACGGCGCCGGTGATGTAGGACGAAAGATCGGAGGCCAGGAACAGGTAGGCCCCGGCCACCTCCTCGGCATTGCCCAGGCGATTGAGCGGGATGCCGGCGGCGATCGAGGCCTTCTGTTCCTCGCTCAGCTTGCCCGAGCTGATGTCGGTCTGGATGAGCCCCGGGGTGACGCAGTTGACGCGGATGTTGTCCGGACCGAACTCGCGCGCGATCGCCTTGGCCAGGCCGAGCACGCCAGCCTTGGCCGCCGAGTAATGCGGGCCGCCGAGAATGCCGCCGCCGCGCTGGGCCGACACCGAGGACATGCACGCGATGGAGCCGCCGCCCTGCTTCTTCATCTGCGGGATGACCGCCTGCGACAGGTAGAGCACCCCGCGCAGGTTTACATCGAGGATGCGGTCCCAGCTTGCAGGATCGATCTCGAGAGTTTTGACCGGCTGGGTGATGCCGGCGTTGTTCACCAGCACGTCGATATGGCCGAACTCGGCGATGGCCCGCTCGGCGGCCTTCACGCAGGCATTCTTGTCGACCACGTTGCAGCCGTAGCCACGGTGATCGGGGCCAATGGAGGCGGCGGCCTCCGCGGCAGCGGCTTCGTCGAGATCGAGGATGACCACCTTGGCGCCGTGCTTGGCGAAGAGGCGGGCGGTGGCGAGGCCGATACCGCGCGCCGATGCCGCGCCGGAGATCATCGCAACCTTGCCGTCGAGAAGAAGAGCGTTGTTCATTCGGAAGTTCCTTTCAGATGCCCCCTTCCGGGGCGCGTTTCATGCGTTCGATGTCGCGGTGCAGTGCTACGCCGTCCTGCTGCGCAACGCCGCCCCGATTCAGCTCAACTGAGCCAGTTCTTGATCGTTGCCGACATCACTTCGGTGGAAATGCCGTAGCGGTCATGCAGGGTCGGCAGCGCACCGGCGTCGAGGAAAGCGTCGGGCAGCGCGATCTGGCGGAAGGGCGGGGTCACGCCGGCGGTGAGCAGGGCGGTGGCCACCGCTTCGCCGAGGCCGCCGATCGTGGTGTGGTTCTCCGCCACCACGACCAGTCGGCCCGAGCGACCCGCCTCGCGCAGGATGGTCGCGGTGTCGAGCGGCTTGATCGTCGGCACGTGCAGCACGGCCACATCGACCTTGTCCGCTTCCAGCACCTTGGCCACTTCCAGTGCGCGCATGGTCATGATGCCGGAGGCGATCACCAGCACGTCGCGGCCGTCACGCAGCATCTTGGCCTTGCCGAGTTCGAAGGTGTAGTCGTACTCGTCGAGCACCAGCGGCACGTTGCCGCGCAGCAGGCGCATGTACACCGGGCCGTTGTGGGCGGCGATCTGCGGCACCGCCTGCTCGGTGTCGAGCGCGTCGCAGGGGTCGACGATGGTCATGCCGGGGATGCCACGCATCAGCGCGATGTCCTCGGTGGCCTGGTGGCTGGGACCGTAGCCGGTGGTGAGGCCGGGCAGCGCGCAGCACATCTTGACGTTGAGGTTCTCCTCGGCGATCACCTGATGCACGAAGTCGAAGGCGCGCCGCGTGCCGAACACCGCATAGGTGGTGGCGAAGGGCACGAAGCCTTCCTTGGCCATGCCGCCTGCCGATGCCATCAACAGCTGCTCGGCCATGCCCATCTGGAAGAAGCGCTCCGGGTTGGCCTGGGCGAACAGGTGGAGGTCGGTGTACTTGGCGAGGTCGGCGGTGAGGCCGACGATGTCCTGGCGCTGCGCGGCCAGTTCGACCAGGGCCTTGCCGAAGGGGGCGGCTTTCACGCGCTGGCCTTCGGAGGCGATCGAGGCAATCATCGCCGAGGTGGTCAGGCGCGGTTTCTTGGCGGTGGTGCTCATCGGGCGGCTCCCTGGGCTTGGTCGAGGATGTCGAGGGCTTGCTGCCACTCAGGCGGATCGACGCGGATGAAGTGGTTCTTTTCGCGCGTCTCGAGGAAGGGCACGCCCTTGCCCATCGAGGTGTCGCACAGGATCACGCGCGGCTTGGCGTCGGGCAGATTGCGCGCGGCATCAAATGCGGCGATGACGGCGGCGAGGTCGTTGCCATCCACGCGCTGCACGTGCCAGCCGAAGGACGCCCACTTGTCGGCGAGGGGTTCAAAACCCATCACCTTGCTCGAGGGGCCGTCGGCCTGCTGGTTGTTGATGTCGACGATGCAGATCAGGTTACCCAGGCCGTGGTGCGCGGCGCCCATCGCCGCTTCCCAGGTCGAGCCCTCGTCGAGTTCGCCGTCGGACATCGAGTTGTACACGAAGGCCGGGTTGCCCTTCAGGCGCAGGCCGAGCGCCATGCCGACCGCGATCGGCAGGCCCTGGCCGAGCGAGCCGCCCGACATCTCCATGCCCGGCGTGTAAGTCGCCATGCCCGACATCGGCAGGCGGCTGTCGTCGCTGCCGTAGGTCTCGAGCTCGTCCTCCGGGATGATCTTCGCTTCGATCAGCGCGGCGTAGAAGGCGATCGCATAGTGGCCATGCGACAGCAGGAAGCGATCGCGGCCTTCCCAGGTCGGGTCCTCGGGACGAAAGCTCATCGCATGGCAGTAGGCCGTCGCCAGCACGTCAGCGTAGCCGAGCGCCTGGCCGACATAGCCCTGGCCTTGTACCTCGCCCATCCGCAGCGCAAAGCGGCGGATGCGGTAGGCGCTGTCGGCAACATGGGCGTGGTCCGGTGAAAGACTTTTATTCACGCAGTTCTCCTCTTCATGTGGACCCGGCGCTGAGCGGTGCCGGGAGTCATCGTTTCGCTCGATCGGAGAGGGGGCTCTCCACTTCTGCCGACACCCTTGCGGTGCGTCCGGCGAGTGGGACAAAGCTTATTCCCTTGATTTTTCGCGCTCAAACGAATATTTATGGCCTCATAAGTGAATTGAGCTCATGTGAGTATTGCGATGCACAATCGGATCTCCCTTAAGGCGGTGCAGGCGTTCGAGGCCGCTGCCCGGCTGTCGTCTTTTGCGCTTGCAGCAGAGGAATTGTTCGTGACGCCCTCGGCGGTGAGCCACCAGGTCAAGCTGCTGGAGGAGCAATTCGGGGTCCGGCTGTTCCATCGGGTACATCGGGCGGTCGTGCTCACGGACGCCGGCCGCATCTATGCGGAGGAGGTGTCGGCGGCTTTCGCGAAGATCGAGATGGCGACGCGCGAGCTGGGTCGCACGGCCAAGAGCGACATCCTCACCGTGCATTCGACGCCGAGCTTCGCTACCCAGTGGCTGATGCCCCGGCTTGCACGCTTCAGCGCCCTGGAGCCGGACATCGATGTGCGGCTGAACGCGTCGTATCCAGTGCCCCCCGACTTGCTGATGCAAGGGGTGGATATCGACATCCGCTATGGGACGAAACGACTGCAGCCGGCCGGGACCATGGTGCTGAGCTTTCCACCGGAGACCATCGTGCCCTTGTGCGCGCCCGCGCTCGCCGCAGGCGCACATCCGATCCGCTCGGCGGACGACCTGCGCCACCACACCCTGATCCACAGCGAGGTCTGTCTGGTGAGCTGGCGGGACTGGATGCGCCAGCATCGCAAGGTGGCGCTCGACATCGCGCGCGGGCCGCGTTTCGATCGCTCGTTCATGGCTATCAGTGCAGCGGTCGACGGTCTCGGAATCTGCCTCGAAAGCCTGCTCCTCGCGCAGCGGGAGCTCGAAAGCGGGCGCCTGGTCGCGCCGCTCGGGCTCGAAGGCCCGAAAGTCCAGGGCTACACCTTGAATCTACTCAAGTCGCGTGCCGAACTGCCCAAGATCCGCAGCTTCCAGGACTGGCTGTTCGGCGAGCTCGAGGGCAAGGGGTCGCCCGAGCATCGTGCCCACGGGCGCAAGCCCTCACGTCAGCACTCCGGCACGGCGGAATCGGGCTGATCACACGCTGCAGGGCAAGGACAGGCGCAACGCACCTGCGCGAAGGGGAAATCGCGTCCGCGGGAACAAGCAAGACCCGTGCGCGTGCTTGCAAGCGCGTACCTGACGGTAAGCAAGGCGCCGCCGCGCCATCGGTGCGGGCTGCCACAGCGGGGCGTCGTGCCGACTAGACCATGATGTCGATGATCTGCCCTGGCGGGCTGGTGGACACCGGCTGGGCTGCGGCTGCGGGGGTGTACACCGTGAGCGTCTGCGCCTCGGCAGCACGCGCAACACGGTCGACCGTCGCCGAGAGGGTCTGGGCGCTGCGGTCAATGCCGCGAACGGCCTGTAAAGCCTGCTTGCCAAGCTCGGCACGGGTGCGCGCCTGTCCGGCCTGGCTGTGGAGTTCGTCGGCGCGACGCTGGGCGGAGTCGGCCTCGCGCCGGGCGCCGGAGGCCTCGGCCGAGAGGGCGGCCGCCTTCGCCTCGAGTTGCTCGGCACTGCGCTCGGCCAGCCTGCGCGCAAGCTGACTGCCAGCAGGGGCGGCTGCCGGGGTGGAGACGCCCATGCCCTGGATCGACATGATGGTCCGCCCTCAGAGCTTGCGTCCGCCGACCGTGCCGCTCAGGCGCGCAGCACGCCCGGTTTCTGCTGCCCCGGCGCCACCGGCGGCTCCTGCGCTGCAGGCCGCGCCGCGGCGCCGACCTGCGCCATGGCCTCATACGAAGCCAGCGCGCGCTGCGCCGAGTAATTGTTGCGCACATCCCCATTCGCCGCCGCGGCTCGCGCCTGCTCGACCGCGCGCCCCTGTACGGTCCCGCTGTCCGCGCGCGGCGCCGCCTGCGCGGCCCCTTCGCTGCGTGCCGCCGTAC
>JBEOKH010000330.1:0-3691 GCA_040275625.1 Thauera sp.
TCCTTCAGCGCAAGGAGCACGGGGCTCTGCGGACGGAGATCCAGCGTGCCCTCGACACCCACGAGCGCGATGCTCATGTTGATCTCGTTCTTGAAGTTGAACACCGGGGCCGCCGCGGCCTCGACGCCGCGGGCGAAATAGCCGCTGGAAATCACCGCCACGCCCTGCGCGCGGACGTCGGCAAGCAGCCGGCGCGCGTCGTCAAGGGTGGTAATGCCCGCTGACACCCGGCCGGATTCGATTTCTGCGCGCAGCAGCGCTTCCGTCTGTGGTTCGGGCAGCCACGCGGCGAAGACGCGCCCGGCAGCCGAACTCAGCAGGCTCAGGCTGGTGCCGGTCAGCACATTGACGGTGATCGGGCGGCGGGGACGCTCCCAGCGCACGATGACCGGTCCTCGATCGCTCCAGACGGCAAGCGCGACCGTCTCGTTGGTGAGGTCGCGCAACTCGCTGATCGCGCTCAGGCCAAGACGGATCCGGTCGACGCGATCGAGCGCGACCAGACCCAGATTCAGCGCGAAGGGGCCGAGGTCGTAGCGCGAGGTGAGCCGATCCTGCTCGACGAGCCCGCTGCGGATCAGACTGACCAGGTAGCGGTGGGCCTTCGAGGGCGGCATGTCGGCCGCCTGGGCGATGTCCTTGAGCATCATCGAGCGCTTGCCGGTGACCATCGCACGCAGAATGCTCATCCCCACCTCGAGCGACTGCACGCCATGCTTGCCGTCGAGTTCGTCGCTCATCGAAGCCCCCTCACCGATAAAATTACTTATTGAAAAAATATTTCCTTTATATGTAACATAAGTCCGAGCGGAGGAGAACAAGGATGAAGCAGCTGAAAGTCCATACGATCGACGGCAGCGTGCCGGTGGTGAATCCGACCGCCCATGTGCATCCGTCGGCCGTGCTGATCGGCGACGTGATCGTCGGCGCGGACTGCGATGTGGGGCCTTGTGCAAGCCTGCGCGGCGACTTCGGGCGACTGATCCTGGAGCGCAGCTCGAACCTGCAGGACACCTGCGTGATGCATGGTTTTCCCGGCACCGATACGGTGACCGAGGAGGACGGGCACGTCGAGATGCCGCCGCGCATGTTGATCGCCGACATGCCGGCCAAGGCGATCCGCGCGCGCTCCGATGAGGAGATCCGCTGGAAGAGCTCGGGCACCACGACCTGCCAGGACCTCACCCGCCGCAGCCTGGCCACGATGGAAGCGACCGTGCCGCTTTCGGCGATCGAGCCTGGACGCAAGCGCATCCAGATGCCGGACGTGGTGCCGCTGGTGGAACTGCGCAGGCGGGAAGGCTGAGGCCAGCGGCGCACGAAGGGCGGCACGACATGAATGCGCCCCGCACACCACGCCCTCCGCTCGCCACGCGCCGACCTTTGCGAAGGTGTCCGCGGCGCTCAGGCGGCGCCGCGCAGCGGGTCGGCATCCTGGAAGCGCGCGAGGAGCCGGGGCGACGCCTCGGGCGTGCGGCCGTCGGCAAGGCGGAGGTGGGCGTCGATATGGCGCTCGGACGGCACCAGCAGCCGACGGTAGAGTTCGCGGCACAAGAGCCTTGCGCGCTGCCCTGGCCAGTCGCTCGCCTGCAGCACGTCGGGCAACCCGGGGTCGCGCAGCAGCAGGCGGCGGTAGTCGTGGATCAGCAGCATCCGCATCAGGAAGGCGTTCTCGTCCCCGGACTCGCCGGCGCCATCCCGGAACTGGGCCAGCACGGGCTGGTAGCGGTCGACGAACTCGCGGTAGGTCTGCGCCAGGCGCTCGAGGTTCCATGCCGCATGCACCAGGTCGGCGTCGCTGGCCGCCGCACCCAGGGCCGCATCCGCCGCCATCAGGGGCTTGAGCCGCGGCAGCAGCCCGCCCAGCCCCTCACCGGCGAGGGCATCGAAGGCGGTGATGAGGTCCGCGCTCGGATGCACGAAGCAGTCCCCGTCGAGGACGCCAAAGCCCTGCCAGAACAGCGCCCTGCGCAGGCGCTCCCGATCCTTGGCCGCAAGCTCGCCAACGGCAAGGATCAGCCGCCAGCGACGATCCCAGCCCTGCGCGGCGGACGCGTAGATACGGCGCGACGCCTCCTCGATGCGCTGCAGACCGGAAGGCGTCAGCATATAGTCCGTACGGCGGCCGCAAGGCTCGCTGGCCAGCCATTCATCGCGCGCAAGCCGAAACACCGACGTGCGGACGAGACGCTCGTTGAGCCCGAGCGGCTCGAGCAAGCGGATCAGGCTGCCCAGCCAGATGCGCCCGCCCCGGGGCAGCACGGCGTCGCCGAAGACGGAAATGATCAGCGAGCCGGCCTGCACGCGATCTTGCTTGCGGAACGCTTCGAGGCGATCTTGGATGGAATTGGTCACGGACGAGCTTGCTCGCGCTGCGGTTCGGGGCCGAAAGTCTATCGATTCCGGGGAGATGCGCCTAGCGCCGGAGCCCGCTTTGCAGGCGGCCGCACTCGCGGACGCAAGGCTGGAGGACGACCGCCACGTCAATTCCGCGGGCACGAAGCCGGGGTGCGTGCGGGCGATCGCGCGGAAGGCAAGGCACAGGAAACAACAATACGATACTCACGATACAGTTTTTATATTTTTTTGTATCACTTAAAGCCCCATGAGCCGGACAGCATCGATTTTTCGACTCGCCTTGAAAGGCGAAACGCCCCAGTTTTCATACCTATGTATTTGTTTTAAATAGACTTCCTTATAAATAAACTCGTTCTACATATCAAAACCAGCGACGACCATCCCTCCTAAATAGATACCTAGTATTGACATTTATCAAATCTATTTGTATCGTTTTAGCACAAGACCACCCACCTGGAGAGACCCATGCCCCACCCCTTGCTCGAAAAGCACCGCGCCACCCTCGAAAGCGCCCTCGACGCCATCGCCACGCGCGGCTACTGGTCTCCCTTCCCCGAGATGCCGAGCCCCAAGCTCTATGGCGACGCGGCGCCGGACGAGGGCAAGCGCGCCTTCGAGGCGCATCTGGGCAAGCAATTCGAACTCGGGCAGCCGGGCCAGACGGGCTGGCACGGGGGTGAGTCCTCTCCCTATGGCGTGGCGCTCGATGTCAGCTATCCGGTGTGCGACCCGGAGACACTGATTGCCGCCGGGCTCGAGGCGATGAAAGGCTGGCAGGCGGTGGGCGCCGACGGCCGCACCGGCATCTGCCTGGAAATCCTCCAGCGCCTGAACAAGCAAAGCTTCGAGATCGCCCACGCGGTCATGATGACCACCGGCCAGGGCTGGATGATGGCCTTCCAGGCCGGCGGCCCGCACGCCCAGGACCGCGGCCTCGAGGCCGTGACCTACGCCTGGCGCGAGCAGAGCTTCGTTCCGGCCGAGGCCACCTGGGAAAAGCCGCAGGGCAAGAACCCGGCGCTGGTCATGAAGAAGCACTTCCAGATCGTCGGCCGCGGCGTCGGCCTGGTGATCGGCTGCGGCACCTTCCCGACCTGGAACACCTACCCGGGCCTGTTCGCCGCGCTCGCGACCGGTAACGCGGTCATCATCAAGGCCCACAGCAACGCCATCCTGCCAGCGGCGATCACCGTGCGCACCCTCCGCGCCGTGCTCGCCGAGAACGGCATCGACCCCAACCTGGTGAGCCTGTGCGTAGCGACCCAGCGCAGCGTCACGCAGGCGCTCGCCACCCACCCGGCGGTGCAGTCGGTCGACTTCACCGGCAGCAACG
>JBEOKH010000331.1:0-4196 GCA_040275625.1 Thauera sp.
TTCTTCACCGCGCGCCCGTGCACCACGTTCCTCACCGCCAGTTCGACGATCTTGCCGCTCTTGGTGCGCGGGATGTCGGCCACCTGCAGCACCTTGGCCGGCACGTGGCGCGGCGTGGTGTTGTCGCGGATGGTCTGGCGGATGCGCCGGACCAGCTCGTCGTCGAGCACGAGCCCCTCGCGCAGCTTCACGAACAGCACCACGCGCACGTCGTTGGGGTGCTGCGGCGGCCAGTCCTGGCCGATCACCAGGGATTCCACCACCTCGGCCAGCTTCTCGACCTGGCGGTAGATCTCCGCGGTGCCGATGCGCACGCCGCCCGGGTTCAACGTGGCGTCCGAGCGTCCGTAGATGATCAGCCCACCGTGCGCGGTGATCTCGCAGAAGTCGCCGTGGCACCACACGTTGTCGAAGCGCTCGAAGTAGGCGGCGCGGTACTTGCTGCCGTCGGCGTCGTTCCAGAAGCCGATCGGCATCACCGGGAAAGGCTTGCTGCAAACGAGCTCGCCCTTCTCGCCGCGTACCGGGCGGCCGTCGTCGTCCCACACGTCCACCGCCAGGCCCAGGCCGCGGCACTGGATCTCGCCGCGCCACACCGGCAGCACCGGGCTGCCGAGCACGAAGCAGGAGATGATGTCGGTGCCCCCCGAGATCGACGAGAGCTGCAGGTCGGCCTTGATGTCGCGATAGACGTAGTCGAAGCCTTCGGCCACCAGCGGGCTGCCGGTGCTCATCATGGCGCGCACGCTGTCGAGCTTGTGGGTCTCACGGGGCTTGAGGCCGAACTTGGCCGCGGCGTCGAGGAACTTGGCCGAGGTGCCGAAGTGGGTCATCGCTTCGGCGTCGGCGTAGTCGAAGAGGATCCGGTTGTCGCCGGCAAACGGCGAGCCGTCGTAGAGCAGCAGCGTGGCCTCGGCGGCGAGCGCGGAGACCAGCCAGTTCCACATCATCCAGCCGCAGGTGGTGAAGTAGAACACGCGGTCGCCCGGCTTCACGTCGCCGTGCAGCGTGTGCTCCTTGAGGTGCTGCAGCAGCGCGCCGCCGGCGCTGTGCACGATGCACTTGGGCACGCCGGTGGTGCCCGAGGAGTACATGATGTAGAGCGGGTGGTCGAAGGGCAGCTCGGCAAACGCGATGTCGTCGACGAAGTGGAAGGGCGCGATGAAGTCGGCAAGCATGCGCGCGTGCGGCACGTGCGACAGGTCGTGGTCGCGGTGCACGTAAGGGACCACCACCACGCGCTTGACCGAGGGCAGCTGGGCGACGATGTCGCCGAGCTTGCCGAGCACGTCCACCGTCTTGCCGCCGTAGTAGTAGCCGTCGCAGGCCACCAGCACCTTGGGCGCGGTCTGGCCGAAGCGGTCGACCACGCCCTGCACGCCGAAGTCGGGCGAGGCCGAGGTGAAGATGGCGCCGAGGCTGGCCGCGGCGAGCATGGCGATGACGGTCTCGGGCAGGTTGGGCATGTAGGCGGCGACGCGGTCGCCCTCGCCCACGCCCATCTCGCGCAAGGCCGCGGCAAAGTGCGCCACCGCGCGGTAGAGCTCGCCGTGGCTCAGGCGGTTCTTCACCCGCTCCTCGCCCCAGAACACGATCGCGTCGTGGGCGTCGCGCGAGCGCAGCAGGTTGCGCGCGAAGTTGAGCTTCGCATCGGGGAACCACTGCGCGCCGGGCATCCTGTGGCCATCGACCAGCACGCGCTCGCCGCGCTCGCCAATCACGCCACGCCCGGTGCCGTCGCCGTCCCACACGCTCGTCCAGAACTGCGCGGGCTGCGCCACCGACCAGGCGTAGAGCGCCTCGTAGTCGGGCAGCGACACGCCCCAGCGCTGCTGTGCGGCGAGGCGGAAGGCGGTGACGCTGGCGGCGGCGATGCGCTCGGGGGACGGGGCCCACAGGGGCTGCGAGTCAGTCGGATACATCGGGTCTCCTCTCCATCGTCTTATGTTGATGATTGGCGGTGGTGCTGCGTCGCGGCCGGGCGCATCCCGGCCGGTGCAGGTTCAGGCTGCGGGCTGGTCGAGCAGCGCACGCACATTGTCCGGGATCGGCGCAGACTTGCCGGTGCGCATGTCCATCCACACGGTCTTGGCCGCACCTTCGGCGTGCACACGCTCATCACCTTCCACGAAGAGCTGATACCAGGTCATCACGCTGGTACGGCCGGGGTCGCCGGCATACATCTTGATCACCACGGTCGCAGGATAATTCACCGGCGCAAGGAAGGTGCAACTGGCATTGATGATCACCGGCCCGACCGGCTCCTCGACGCTGACGCGCGAGCCCATCAGCTCCAGCCACTCGACCCGGGTCTGTTCGAAATAGCGGAAATACACAGTGTTGTTTACATGCCCGTAGGCATCCATGTCCCCCCAGCGTACGGGCATGCGGGTGGTGTAGATCAGCTTCGCATTGGGACTCATCCCTCGATCTCCTCTTGTGTGTGCGGCGAGGTAATGTAACATACGCTCCCGTATGTTTGCGCGCGCGGAGGGGCGCTCATGTCCCCGCCAGCCGCGGCCAGCGGCGGCGATGTCCGCGTCGGGTTAAACTGGCCGCAGCGACCGGGCGCACAAGGCGGTCAGCCAGAAAAACAGAGGAGAACGGTATGGAACGCGAATCGATGGAATTCGACGTGCTGGTCGTCGGCGGTGGCCCTGCGGGGCTTGCGGCGGCGATCCGCCTGAAGCAACTGGCCGCGACCAAGGGCAAGGACCTGTCGGTGTGCCTGATCGAGAAGGGCGCGGAAATCGGCGCCCACATCCTTTCGGGCGCGGTGATCGATCCGCGTTCGCTGACCGAGCTGATCCCCGACTGGAAGGACAAGGGCGCCCCGCTCGAGACCGCAGTCACCGAAGACCAGGTGCTGTTCCTGTCCGCCACCGGTGTCCACCGCGTGCCGCCCGCGCTCACGCCGGATTGCTTCGAGAACCACGGCAACTACATCGTGCGTCTGGGCAACCTGGTCAAGTGGCTCGGCGAGCAGGCCGAAGCGGCCGGCATCGAGGTCTATCCGGGCTTCGCCGCGGCCGAGATCCTGTACGACGAGAACGGCGCCGTGAAGGGCATCGCCACCGGCGACATGGGCCTCAACCGCGACGGCACGCCCGGCCCGCACCACCAGCCGGGCATGGAGCTGCACGCCAAGTACACCCTGTTCGCCGAAGGCTGTCGCGGCCACCTCGGCAAGCAGCTTGAGGTCCGCTTCAACCTGCGCGACGGCGTCGACCCGCAGACCTACGGCATCGGTATCAAGGAGCTGTGGGAGGTCAAGCCCGAGATGCATCGCCCCGGCCTGGTCGTGCATACCGCCGGCTGGCCGATGGACAACCGCACCTACGGCGGCGGCTTCATCTACCACCTCGAGGACAACCTCGTCGCGCTCGGCTTCGTGGTCGGCCTCAACTACGAGAACCCGCACCTGTCGCCCTTCGACGAGATGCAGCGCTGGAAGACCCACACCGAGGTGCGCAAGCACATCGAAGGTGGCAAGCGTCTGGCCTATGGCGCGCGCGCCATCGCCACCGGCAACATCCAGAGCCTGCCGCGGCTGATCTTCCCGGGGGGCGCGCTGGTCGGCGACGACGCCGGCTTCCTCAACGCCGCGCGCATCAAGGGCGTGCACGCCGCGATCAAGTCCGGCATGCTCGCCGCCGAAGCCGCCTTCGACGCGCTCGCCGCCGAACGTCAGCGCGACGCGCTCACCGCCTACCCAAGCGCCTTCCGCGACTCCTGGCTCTATACCGAACTGCACAAGTACCGCAACTTCAAGCCGCTGATGAAGAAAGGGCTGTGGATGGGCTCCTTCCTGTTTGGCATGGACCAGATGCTGTTCCGCGGCAAGGCGCCGTGGACGCTGCACAACTCGTCCGACCACGACAAGCTCAAGCCGGCCGCCGAGTGCGCGAAGATCGACTACCCGAAGCCCGACGGCGTGCTCACCTTCGACCGCCTGTCGTCGGTGTTTCTGTCGAACACCAACCACGAGGAAGAGCAGCCCTGCCATCTGCAGCTGAAGGATCCGTCGGTGGCGATTTCGATCAACCTGGCGAAGTACGACGCCCCCGAGCAGCGCTACTGCCCGGCCGGCGTGTACGAGATCGTCCAGGAAGACGCCGGTCCGCGCCTGCAGATCAACGCGCAGAACTGCGTCCACTGCAAGACCTGCGACATCAAGGACCCGACGCAGAACATCA
>JBEOKH010000332.1:0-4489 GCA_040275625.1 Thauera sp.
CCGCCTCGCTCGGCGCCTGCGCCTCGGCCGGGGTCTCGGCCGCAGCGCCGCCGATCCCGGCCTCGAGCGCGTCAAGTGCGCGGGTCGTGGGCAGCGCGTCCCACCCGAACTGCTCCTCGAGGCTGTACGGGATGGCGGACTCGACGTTGCGCCACGAGTCGATCGCGCCGGACGGGCACGGCGAGATGCACGCCATGCAGCCCTCGCAGACGTCGAACCTGACGACGTAGTTGCGCGCGTCGTGGGTGATCGCGTTGGCCGGGCAGGTCTCCTCGCAGGTGTTGCAGCGGATGCAGAGCTCCGGGTCGATCAGATGCTGGCGGATGACCTTGGTGTGGTCTGCAGGCGCGTTCATGACGGGGCCTCCTTGCCGCGCTCGCTCAGTTGAAGCGAACGTACGCGAACTCGACCGGCTGGTTGTTGATGCCGCGCGCAGGCGGCGCGATCCAGTTGGCGAACTTGCCCGGCTCGAGGCAGGGGCTCATCAGCGCATGCACGAACAGGCGGTCGGCCTCGGTCGGCAGCCACTCGAGGTGGTGGTGTGTCCATTCGGCCTCGCTCATCAGCACCCCTTCCGGGCTCATGTGCGCACCGGCAAACAGACCGATCTTGCGGTGGAAGCCCTTGTGCGGCGGCCTGAAACGGAAGTCGACGCCGAACCTGGCCGGGATGCGGTTCCAGCGCTCGACGCCGGCCTGCACGTCGCGGATCCAGTCGTCGCGCAGTCGTTCGTTCAGCGCCGACAGTGCCGGCACGTGGCGCTCGACGATGCGCTCTTCGGCGACGTCGAGAATCGCGTACTCGTCGTTGTGCAGCCTGTGGTCGTCATCGAGCCTGTCTTCCTCGAAGCGGCCCTTCAGGCCGTTGGCGTAATAGGTCGCGGCGTTCGACGATACCTCGGCGCCGAACAGATCGCCGGTGACGCTGTAGTGGAAGTTCAGGTACTTCTGCAGCGTCGGAAGGTCGATCACGCCGGCCGCACGCAGCTTGGCGGGGTCGTCGGTCTTCAGGTCGCGCATGACTTCGCAGGTGCGCTGGATGATGCGTGCGACGCCGGACTCGCCGACGAACATATGTTGCGCCTCCTCGGTCAGCATGAACCTGCAGGTGCGCGCGAGCGGGTCGAAGGCCGACTCGGCGAGCGCGGCGAGCTGGAACTTGCCGTCACGGTCGGTGATGAATGTGAACATGAAGAACGACAGCCAGTCGGGCGTCTTCTCGTTGAACGCGGTGAGGATGCGCGGGTTGTCGGCATCGCCCGAGCGGCGCTCGAGCAGCGCCTCGCCTTCCTCGCGGCCGTCGCGGCCGAAGTGTGCGTGCAGCAGATAGGTCATCGCCCACAGGTGACGGCCTTCCTCGACGTTGACCTGGAACAGGTTGCGCAGATCGTAGAGTGACGGCGCGGTCAGGCCGAGGTGGCGCTGCTGCTCGACCGAGGCCGGCTCGGTGTCGCCCTGCGTGACGATGATGCGGCGCAGCGTCGAGCGGTATTCGCCCGGTACTTCCTGCCAAACCGGCTCGCCCTTGCGCTCGCCGAAGTGGATCTTCCTGTCGCCCTCGGAAGGTGCGAGAAAAATGCCCCAGCGGTAGTCGGGCATCCTGACGTAGTCGAAGTGCGCCCAGCCTTTTGGATCGACGCTGACTGCGGTGCGCAGATAGACGTCGTAGTTCGACGAGCCGTCCGGACCCATGTCGTCCCACCACTGAAGAAAGGACGGCTGCCATTGCTCGAGTGCGCGCTGCAGGGTGCGATTACCCGACAGATCGACGTTGTTCGGGATGCGTTCGCTGTAGTTGATCATCGCCTTGCTCCTCATCCTCGTTCGTGCGAGTGACTACCCATCCACTGTTGCGGTCACCCTTACACGCGCTTCCAGTCGAACTGCGCCTTCTTGCCAGAGCCGTAGCGTTTCAGCGCGCCGGTCTCGCCGACGGCGTTGGGTCGGCTATAGATCAAGTTCTCCCAGGCCGAAAGGCGACCGAAGATGCGCGTGTTCATGGTCTCGAAGATGCCGAAGCGCAGGTTCGCCTCAAGGCCGGTGAGCGCATCGGGCGAGAGCGCGGCACGCTCCTCGAGCGCGATGCGCAGCTCGTCGCTCCAGTCCAGGTCGTCCGGGGCGGCGGTCACCAGCCCGAGCGCGAGCGCGTCGGCGGGCGCGAGCATCTCTCCGATGCAGGCCTTGGCCGCGGCGATCGGCTCGGCCTCCTCGTAGAAGCGCGAGGCGATGCGCGAGCGCCCATTGACCATCGGCAAGGTGCCGAAATTCATCGTGGAGAGCGCGATCGCGCTGGGCCGCCAGGGGTCGTCGAGCATGTAGCTGCGATCGGCCGCGAGCGCGATCTCGAACAGCGTGCCGGCAAAGCACGAGCCCGGCTCGACGAGCGCATACAGGCTGCGCGAGGACACGTCCAGGCGCGCCAGCGTGCGCCGCAGCATGCCGATCGTCTCGCGCACGAACCAGTCGTCGCGGTTGGCCTCGAGCGTCGCGTCGATGCCGAGCACCACTTCTCCATCGCCCTCGGTGACGAGCACCCACAGGCCGAGCTCGAGGTGGTTGGTGCGCAGCATCAGGATCGCATCGTCGAGTTCGCGCGCCATCTTCAGGGGCCACCAGTTCGCCCCCTCGGCGGCGATCTCGGCAGCACTCCGCGCGGAAACCGTGGCTGGTGCACGCACGGTGATCCTGGCGGTGCGCGCGGCCTTGTCGAGCGCGACATCGACGAACGCGTAGCGATGGCCGGCCGCGTCGTCCGTGCGCTCGAGCTGCGGCAGCGCGATGCCCGCAGCACCGGCCGGGCGATCCGAGCCTTTGGCGAGCGCGGCCGCGCGCTCGCCGATGTGGGCGTCGAACAGCTGTGCGCGCACCACCTCGTCGACCAGGCGCCACGCCTTCGCGCGCTCGCCGCGCACCCCTTCGGAGATGGTGCAGAAGATGTCGGCGTGATCGCGGCGTACACGGCGCTTGTCGGTCAAGCGCGTCAGGCCCCCGGTGCCCGGCAGCACGCCCAGCAGCGCCACCTCGGGTAGCGAGACGGCCGAGTTGCGGTCATCGACGAGCACGATCTCGTCGCACGCGAGTGCGAGCTCGTAGCCGCCGCCGGCGGCCGTGCCCGTGCACGCGGCGATGAACTTGAGGCCCGAGTGTGCGCTCGCGTCCTCGATGCCGTTGCGCGTCTCGTTGGAGAACTTGCAGAGGTTCACCACCCACGCGTAGGTCGAGAGGCCGAGCATGTGGATGTTCGCGC
Source organism: Thauera sp. (assembly GCA_040275625.1). Taxonomy (GTDB): domain Bacteria; phylum Pseudomonadota; class Gammaproteobacteria; order Burkholderiales; family Rhodocyclaceae; genus Thauera. The sequence continues at coordinate 3,247 of JBEOKH010000332.1, forward strand.
CCGAGCAGAAGATCTTCGGCTTGCCCGAACGAAACACCACGACGCGCACCTCCGGGTGCTCGAAGCGGATCCTCTGCAGCGCGTCGTGCAGCTCGATGTCGACGCCCAGATCGTAGGAGTTCAGCTTCAGCGTGTAGCCCGGGCGGATGCCGCCGTCCTCGTCGATGTCGAGCGTGAGCGTGGCCACCTCGCCCGCGCAGGCGAGTTGCCAATGGCGGTACCGCGACGGCTCGGTGCGGTAGTCGACGAGTGCGTCGTCCGACTCGGGAGCCTTCGTGTCGATCGTGTTCACGGCGGGTCTCCTCCTCGTTGCTGCGGATCAGCTCTCGACCCGCTGCTGCAGTCAGGTGAAACGCTGCTCGATCGTCCGGCCCGACGTGTCGGGCACGGTATCGGCCCTCGCGTGCAAGGGCACGCGGGCCTCCTTCAGTGTAGTGCTGCATCCTGTTTGGAGCTCAGGCATGGATGAGCTCGAGGAGGATGTCGCAGGCGCTCTTGGTCCAGATAGGGGGCTTGGGGTCGATGTTGTGGTGAGCGATGTATTGATCGATGGCGGCGACGAGCTCAGGGACGCTGCTCAAGACGCCAGGGCGCAGCCGCGCGGGGGGGTATTCCGAGCCGTCGTGAGCGCTGATTTCGGGAAGGGTGTGGGCGGAAATCCTGAAGGTGTGAGCGGCGATTCCGATTTTCCCCTTGGGCGAAGCTTGGCCGGGGAACGATTGGCTGAATCGCAATGGCCGTTATCATCGCCTTCGTCACCCTGTCTGCCGAGCCCCATGCCAACCACCGACCGTCGCCCGTTCTCGCCCTCTGCAGCGCGCAACGGTGCGTCCATCCTTACCGTGCTGCAGCGTGTGCTGCCGGTCCCCGGCCCGGTGCTGGAGCTCGGCAGTGGCACCGGCGAGCATGCGGTGCATTTTTCCCGCCACCTGCCCGCGCTGCGCTCGCCGCCGAGCGATGCCGACCGCGCGGCACTGGCCTCGATTGCGGACTGGGTGTCGCACAGTGGGCTGCCCAAGCTGCTGCTGCCCTGTGCTTCGAGCTCGCCGCCATGCCCTGGCCGGTCGACGCTGCGGACATCAAGGACATCGCCAATGGCGCGGAGACCGACTTCTTCCGCCTGCTCCGGTGCCTGCGGCGGCGGCGCCGTCATCCGTGCGCGGGCGCCCGCGCGCGTGAGGCGCTGTCCCCTGCACAACCCGACATGAACGAAGCGAACGAATCCGAGCGCCGCCCGTGGGCG
>JBEOKH010000333.1:0-1712 GCA_040275625.1 Thauera sp.
TCGGTCTCCTGCAGGTGGCGCAGGCCCTTGAAATCCTTGCCGTCCACCGTGGCGGCGGCCTTCACTTCGATGCCGGCCAGCTTGCCGTGGCGGTCTTCGAGCAGGAAGTCGACCTCGATGCCGGTCTGCGTGCGGTAGTGCCACAGCGACAGGCCACGGGCGGAAAAGGCGAGGTGTTTCAACAATTCGGCGCAGACGAAGGTCTCGACCAGGTCGCCGGGCAGGCCGGGGGCGGTGGCGAGGGTGTCGGCGGTGTGGCCGGTGAGGTGGGCGAGCAGGCCGGAGTCGGGAAGGAAGATCTTGGGCGCCTTGACCAGGCGCTTGGCGGGGTTGCGTTCCCAGGCGGGCAGGCGGTGGATGAGGAACAGCGTCTCGAGCAGGGTGAAGTAGCGCTTGAGCGTGGTCTGCGCGATGCCGCTGCTGCGCGCGAGTTCGGCGAAATTGAGCAGGCTGGCGCTGCGATGAGCGAGGAGCTGGACGAGATTTGGCAACTCGGTGAGCTGCTCGAGGTTGGCCAGTTCCCGCACGTCGCGCTGCAGCACGGCTTGCAGGTAGCTGTCGAACCAGGCCTGGCGGCGACGCGGGGTGTTGCGCGCGACCGCTTCCGGGAAGCCGCCGGCGAGCAGGGTGTCGATGAAGAAGTCGCGCTCGCACGGCGGCACGGGGCGGGTGGTGAGGTCGCCGTCGAAGAGCCACTCGGCGCGATTGCGTTGCGGGTCGCCGGCACGTTCGGCGCACGACAGAGGCGTCAGCGGAACGATCTCCATGCGCCCGGCGAGCGAATCGGCGAGCGCGGGTAGCAGCATCACGTTGGCCGAGCCGGTCAGCAGGAAACGGCCGGCCGCCTGGCCGCGGGCGCGGTCACGATCGACCGCTGCCTTGATGGCGAGGAAGAGTTCCGGTGCGCGCTGGATCTCGTCGATGACGACCGGCCCGGCGAGCGCGGCGATGAAGCCGGCCGGGTCGGAGCGCGCGGCGGCCAGCGTGGTGTGGTCGTCCAGCGTGAGGTAGCGGCGCGGGGTGGCTTCGCGCAGTGATTGCGCGAGCGTGCTCTTGCCGGTCTGGCGGGCGCCGTTGAGCAGCACGACGGGCGTGTCGGCCAGGGCTTCGAGCAGCAGCGGAGCGATGTGACGGTCGTACATGAGTGCGACTTTAGCGCTGTAGGGAGACGAAAATCAACCATTGAGGGGTTGAAAATCATCCACTCAATGGACGATTTTCAACCATTTGAAGTGCAGTCAGGCGGATGAAAGTGACCCGGCTCGGCGGTCCGCACAGCGGTCGCCCGCCCTCCCCGGCGCCTAGATCAGCTTCAACCCCGGCGGCAGCGATTCGCCGAAGCTGCGGCGGCGGTCGGCGTCGTCGAGGCTGACGATCTCGCGCACCATGGTGATCCAGCTCTGCGGGGCGCGGATCGCGGTGAGGCGGCGCGCCACCTCGTCGCGCAGTTCGGGGGCGAGGTCGCGGGTGCGGTCGCCGGTGAGGCGGGCGATCTGGGCGGCGGCGAAGGCGGCGGGCTCGATGGTCTTCCAGTCGAGCGCGAGCACTGCCTGCAGCCACTCGGCGGCCATCTCCGGCGGCACCACGTTGTGCGCGCTGCCGTACAACGACTCGCGCGCGCCGACGCGGCCGAGCGCCCACCAGGTGTGTGGGTTCTCGCCGGGGCGCTGCAGACGTTCGAGCAGCCAGCGGCCGACCTCGATGCGGTGCAT
>JBEOKH010000334.1:0-10122 GCA_040275625.1 Thauera sp.
GCCTGGGCAAGGTCGCGGCGGCCTTCACCGGCGGGATGCCGGTGAGCGCGTCATTTTCGCGCTCGGCGCTCAACTACGTTAACGAGGCCCGCACCGGCCTGTCGTCCTTGATCACTGCCGCCCTCGTGCTCGTCACCCTGCTGTGGTTCACGCCGCTGCTGTGGCATCTGCCCAAGCCGGTGCTGGCAGCGGTGATCCTGCAGGCGGTCGCCGGGCTGATCGACACCCGGGTGCTGGTGCGCGCGTGGCGCGCGAGCCGCGACGACGGTGCCGGCGCAGCGGTCACCTTCCTGGCCACGCTGGCGTTCGCGCCCAACATCCAGAACGGCATCTTTACCGGGTTGATCCTGTCGCTCGCGCTGATGGTGTACCGCGGCATGCGCCCGCGGGTGGCGCTGCTCGGCCTGCACGAGGACGGCACCTACCGCGATCGCGAGCGCTTCGGCCTGCCACATCCACACCCCCAGCTCGTCATCCTGCGCTTCGACAGCCCGCTCGGCTTCGTCACCGCCGCCACCTTCGAGGATGCCATGCTCGGCGCGGCGCGCGCGCAGGACGGCGTCAAGGTGGTGCTGGTGTCGGGCGCGGGGATCAACGACATCGACGCCACCGGCCTGCACACGCTGGCGAGCCTGGTCGAGCGCTTCCACGCCCAGGGCCAGACGATCGCCTTCTGCGGGCTCAAGAAGCAGGTGATCGACGCCATGGAGCGCGATGGCGTGTGGGCGCGGATCGGCACACATGGCAGCTACCGCACCGAGCACCAGGCGCTCGACGCCCTGCTCCCAGCGCTGGCCGCCACGCCCCCGTAGGAGCGCCGGCAGGCGCGAATGACCACCAGGTTCGCGCCTGCCGGCGCTCCTACAGGGGCCTCCGGAGACGCGGCGCATCGGCCGAGGGGCATGGGCGTTCGGCATTGACTTCCAGGGTAGAATCGGCTAGTATGCGCGATTCTTTGCAGACCCATTAACTGGAGTAACACCATGTACGCGGTGATAAAAACCGGTGGCAAGCAGTATCGCGTTGCCGCTGGCGAAAAGATCAAGGTAGAACAGATACCGGCCGACGTGGGTTCCGAAATCACCATCGACCAGGTCTTCATGGTCGGTGAAGGTGATGCCGTTCAGATCGGCACGCCGGTGGTTGCGGGAGCTATCGTCAAGGCGACCGTGGTTTCCCACGGCCGTCACGACAAGATCAAGATTTTCAAGATGCGCCGCCGCAAGCACTACCAGAAGCACCAGGGGCATCGTCAGAACTACACCGAGCTTCGTATCGAAGCGATCTCGGCCTAAGGCGCAGGGGGTAATCCGATATGGCACACAAAAAAGCTGGCGGCAGTTCGCGTAACGGCCGCGACTCGGAATCGAAACGCCTCGGCGTCAAGCGCTACGGTGGCCAGTTCGTGCTCGCCGGGAACATCATCGTTCGCCAGCGCGGCACCGAATACCACCCGGGCGACAACGTCGGCATCGGCAAGGACCACACCCTGTTCGCGCTCAAGAACGGCGTGGTCCAGTTTGCGGTCAAGGGCCCGTCGCGTCGTCGCACCGTGATCATCGTGCCGGAAGCGGCCTGATCCTTCGCGTTCGATCGCATCGCAGTACAAAAGCCCTATCCTTGCGGTAGGGCTTTTTCGTTTCCGGAGTCCGCCGCGGCGGGCGCCACAACCAGGTTGATCAGGCATGAAGTTTTTTGACGAGGCCCGCATCGAGGTCTACGCCGGCGACGGCGGCAACGGCGTGGCCACCTTCCGCCGCGAGAAGTACATCCCCAAGGGCGGCCCCAGCGGCGGCGACGGCGGGCGCGGCGGCAGTGTGTACGCGGTCGCCGACCGCAACCTCAACACCCTGATCGACTACCGCTACACGCGCAGCTTCCGCGCCGATCGCGGCGAAAACGGCGGCAGCCGCGACTGCTACGGCAAGGGCGGCGACGACATCACGCTGCGCTTCCCGGTCGGCACGGTGATCAAGGACCTCGAGACCGACGAGCTCATCGCCGACCTCGACGAGGACGGCAAGACCGTGCTGATCGCGCAGGGCGGGCGCGGCGGGCTGGGCAACATCCACTTCAAGTCCAGCACCAACCGTGCGCCGCGCAAGAAGACCATGGGCCAGGAAGGCGAGTACCGCAACCTGCACCTCGAGCTCAAGGTGCTCGCCGACGTCGGCCTGCTCGGCATGCCCAACGCCGGCAAGTCGACCTTCATCCGCAGTGTCTCCGCGGCCAAGCCCAAGGTCGCCGACTACCCGTTCACCACGCTCGCCCCCAACCTCGGCGTGGTGCGCACCACCGAGGCGCGCAGCTTCGTGATCGCCGACATCCCCGGCCTCATCGAGGGCGCGGCCGAGGGCGCCGGGCTCGGCCACCAGTTCCTGCGCCACCTGCAGCGCACCCACGTGCTGCTGCACCTGGTCGACCTCGCCCCCTTCGACCCCGAGGCCGACCCGGTCGCGGACGCCAGGGCGATCGTCGAAGAGCTGCGCAAGTACGACGAGGCGCTGTACAACAAGCCGCGCTGGCTGGCGCTCAACAAGCTCGACCTCATCCCCGAAGAAGAACGCGCCGCACGCGTCAAGGCCTTCCTCGACGCCTACGACCCGGTCGAGCGCCACTTCGAGATCTCCGCGCTCAAAGGCGAAGGCACAAAGGGACTGATCTTCGCGATCCAGGACTTCCTCGACGCCGAGCGCGACCGCATCGAGGCCGAGCGCGTCGCGCGCCAGGCCGCCGAAGCCGCCCGCCTGGCGCAGCTCGAAGCCGCCCGCGCCGCCGCCGACGCGGCCTATGCACAGGAAGCCCTGCTCGACGAGGACGACGAGGCCTTGCCCGAAGAAGCGCTCGACGACGCCGAGACCGGGCGCGACGGCGACGACCCCCTGCCGGAAGGCCGTCCGCGCTGACGCTGCGGCATTTCCTTCGGGAAGCGCGGTGGCCGCAGGCGAACCCGCCGCCACCGGCTCCGCCTCCCCTCCCGCAAGACACCGCCCCGCCTCCTTTGCCCCCAGGCCCACTGCAAAGATGAGAACCAAGATCCGCAACGCCCGCCGCCTCGTCGTCAAGGTCGGCTCCGCACTCGTCACCAACAACGGCGCCGGCCTCGACAAGGACGCGCTCGACGCGTGGGCGCGCCAGATCGCCGCGCTGCGCGCCGAAGGTCGCGAGGTCGCGCTGGTGTCTTCCGGCGCGATCGCCGCCGGCATCCAGCGCCTGGGCTGGGCCCGGCGCCCGCACGAGATGAACAAGCTGCAGGCCGCCGCCGCGGTCGGCCAGATGGGCCTGGTCGAGGCCTACGAGAAGGCCTTCTCCCGCCACGGCCTGCACACCGCGCAGATCCTGCTCACCCACGAGGACCTCGCCGACCGCACCCGCTACCTCAACGCGCGCAGCACGCTCACCACCCTGCTGCAACTTGGCGTGGTGCCGATCATCAACGAGAACGACACTGTGGTCACCGACGAGATCAAGTTCGGCGACAACGACACCCTCGGCGCGCTCGTCGCCAACCTGATCGAGGCCGAGGCGCTGATCATCCTCACCGACCAGCAAGGGCTGTACACCGCCGATCCGCGCAAGGACCCGGCCGCCACCCTGATCAGCGAAGGCCGCGCCGAGGACCGCCAGTACGAGGCCATGGCCGGCGGCTCGGGCAGCGCGATCAGCAAGGGCGGCATGATCACCAAGATCCGCGCCGCCCAGCGCGCCGCGCGCAGCGGCGCCCACACCTGCATCGCCAGCGGCCGCGAAGCCGACCCGCTGCTGCGCCTGGCCGCGGGCGAGGCGCTCGGCACCCTGCTCTACGCCACCAGCACCCCGCTGCAGGCGCGCAAGCAGTGGCTGGCCGACCACCTCCAGCTCGCCGGCGACCTCATCATCGACGACGGCGCGATCGCTGCGCTGCGCAGTGGCAAGAGCCTGCTGCCCGTGGGGGTGGTGGACGTGCGCGGCGACTTCGAGCGCGGCGCGGTGGTGGCCTGCCGCAATCTGGCCGGCGACGAGATCGCGCGCGGGCTGGCCAACTATTCGGCCGCGGAATGCCGACGGATCGCGCGCAGGCCAACGACGGAGATCGAGAAGCTGCTCGGCTACGCCGACGAGCCGGAGGTCATGCACCGGGATAACATGGTCGGCCACTGATCCGACACCGGCGCCCTCCGAACGATGACCGAGCCGACTGCAAACCGCCTGCTGTTCTTCGCCGAGGGCTCGACCCTGGCGCATGTCGGGCGCCCGCTCGTGCTCGCCCGCGCCCTCGATGCGGCCGGCTTCGAGGTGGTGTTCGCCCGTCCCCCCGCCTACGCGTGGATGACGCGCGACGAGCGCTTCGAGACGGTGGACCTGGCGACGCAGTCGCCTGCGGAATTCACCCGCCGGCTCGACCACGGCAAGCCGCTGTACGCACTTGGCACGCTCGAGCGCTACGTCCAGGACGACCTCGCCCTGCTGCGCGCTCATCGCCCCGACGTGGTCATTGGCGATTTCCGCCTCTCGCTCTCGGTCAGCGCGCGTTTATGCGGGATCCCTTACGCCACGCTCTGCGACGCCTACTGGAGCCCGGAGGCGGCGCTCGAGCCGGCGCTCCCGGTGTTCCCGTGGACACCCCTCGCGCCGCTGGCGATTGCCGAGCCGATCTTCCGCCGCATCGCCCCCTTCGCCTTCCGCCTGCACGCCCGCCCGATGGAAGCGCTCCGGCGCGCCCACGGCCTGCCCGGCCTCGGTCACGACCTGCGGCGCTGCTACACCGACGCTGACCTGCGCCTGTTCGCCAATCCCCCTGCGCTCTTTCCGGACGTCGTTCCCCATGCCGGCGCAGGCTTCATCGGCCCGCTCGCCTGGTCACCCACGGCGATGGCGATGCCGGGTCTCGGCGACCACGGCAGGCCGCTGGTCTACGTCACCATGGGCAGCTCCGGTGCCACGAACGTGCTCGGCACCGTCCTCGCCGCGCTGGCCGACCACGACTGTGAAATCGTGGTCACCACCGCGGGTCGCCCGCTGCCGGCTACGGTGGATCGATCACGCTTCCGCGTCTTCGACTACCTGCCCGGTGAGCTCGTGTGCGCGCGGGCGAGCCTGGTGGTGTGCAATGGCGGCAGCCCGACCACCAACCAGGCGCTCGTGCACGGCGCGCCGGTGCTCGGCATCGCCCGCAACATGGACCAGTTCCTCAACATGCGGGCGATCGAACGCTTCGGCGCCGGGCTGACGCTGCGCTCGGACAGGGTCACGCCGGGCGCGCTCGGGCGTGCGCTCGCTCGCCTGCTCGAGACGCCGACCCCCCGGCAGCGCGCAAACCTGCTCCGCGATGCGGATCCTGCAGACCCGGCAGCGCGCATGCGCGCGCTCGGGACGCACGCGCACGCCCTGCTGCAGCCACTTTTTCAACGAGCGTGTCCGCCGACGCAATCTCGCCACAGGCTTGATTGATAGAATGGCGCCCGGCTCATCCCGGCGCACCGCAAGCACACACGCCGCTTCGACCACCCTGCAACGTCTCCCCACAGCGAGGGCCCCGCATGCTCAACAAACGCGAACATCGCACGCTGCGCGCAGTAACGCTCTGCGCCACCCTGCTGCTCGGCGCCTGCGGCGACAACCGCAGCCCGGAACAATACGTCGAGATCGCTCGCACTCATCTGGCGAAGAGCGCCTATCGCGAAGCGATGATCGAGCTCAACAATGCGCTGCAGAAGGACCCGAAGAACCGCGAGGCGCGCTGGCTGCTTGCCCAGACCGCGCTCGAGCTTGGCGAGCCGGACAAGGCCGAGCGCGATGCGCGCAAGGCGATCGAGTATGGTTTCCCCCGCAGCGAAGCCCTTCCCCTTCTGGTGCGGGCGATCCTGATGCAGCAGGCGCCTGACCGCGCGCTGACCGAACTCTCGACCGCCGCCAAGGATGCTCCCGCGGCAGTGCAGGCGCAGATCGCGAGCCTTCGGGGTAGCGCGCTGCTCTTCAAAGGCGATATCGACGCCGCCGAGGCTGAATTCCGCGCCGCACAGGCGCTCGACGCGTCCTTCCCGGATGCGCTGGTCGGTCTCGCGCTGCTGCAGAGCATGCGCAAGAACTACGACGACGCGCGCAAGACACTCGCGCCGGTGCTCGACAAGCAGCCTCCGCTGGCCGACGCCTGGGCCCTGCTCGGCGACATCGAAGTCGAGGAAGACAACTTCGCGGCCGCCGAGGCCGCTTTCGGCAAGGCAATCGAGGCGCGCGCCCACCTCACGCTCGAGCGCGCCAAACGCGCCCTCGCCCGCATCCGCCAGGGCAAGTTCAAGGAGGCCGAGGCCGATCTGCAGGCGCTCGGCCCGCTCGCCCGCCACCCCTATGCGCAATACGTCACCGGCCTTGCGCATTTCCGCCAGCAGCGCCTGCGCGAAGCGGGCGACGCGTTCGAGCTGGCGCTCGCCGCCGACCCGAACTTTGCGCCCAACCGGGTCTACCTGGCGATGACCCGGCTCATGCTCGGCCAGCCGGAACAGGCGCTGGTCCACGCCGAGTTCATCCGCAGCGCCGCACCGCAATCGTCAGGGGCAAACCTCCTCCTCGGGATTGCACAGGCCAGTCATGCCGACTACAACCAGGCGCGCAAGGCCCTCGAGTCCTCCCTCGCGTCGGATCCCGACAACGTCGCGACCGTGCAGTTGCTGTCCACGATCAGCCTGCTGCAAGGCGACAACAAGGCCGCGCTGTCCTATGCAAAACGGCTCTCCGCGCTCCGCCCCGACGCGGCCGGAACGGCCAACACCTTGATGATGGCGCAGTTGCTGGCCGGTGCGACGGTGCCTGAGCCACCCGCCGGCACGGTCGATGCCTTCCATGCCGCGTTCATCCAGGCCCTGCAGGCCTTCCGCGACAACAAGTTCGACGACGCCGCAAAGCGCGCCGAGGCGCTGCGCAGCGCACATCCCGACCAGCTCGGCCCGATCAACCTGCTCGCCGCCGTTTACCTGTCCACCGGCCAATGGCCGAAGGCCCGCACCGAACTCGAAGTCGTGCTGCAGCGCCAGCCCGACGATTCGATCGCGCGCATCAACCTGGCCAAGCTCGAACTGCACGAACGCAACTTCCAGCGCGTCAAGGCGCTGGTGTCCCCGCTGGTGCAGCAGTCGCCCGCCGCAGAAGCCCCCGCGCTGCTGCTGGTGGCTGCCGAACATGGCCTGCAGAACGATGCCGCTGCGGACCAGGTGCTCGAGGAACTGCTGAAGAACAACCCGTCGGCCGCGCTCGGGCGCGCCCTGCTGGCCGGCCGCGCCCTGCGCGGCAACAAGCCCGAACGCACGCTCGAATACCTCGCCCAGTTCGACAAGGCGCGGATGGAGTCCTCGCCGGCGCTGCTCGAGCTGCGCGGACGCGCCCACCTCGACCTCGGCCAGCATGCCGAAGCGCTTGGAAACTTCGAGCGCTGGGCGAAACTGACGCCGGCATCGGGCACCGCACATTTCCTGCGCGCAGAGTCCCTGTCGCGGCTGGGCCGAACCCAGGACGCGCAAGGGGCGCTCGCGCAGGCGGTGAAGCTCGAGCCGAAGAACCTGCCCTTCCGCATCGCCGAAGTGCGCGCCCTCACGCGGAGCGGGCAAGGGGACAAGGCCAAGGCTGCCGCGCAGCGTCTGCACAAGGACTTCGGCGATCAGCCCGAGGTTTTCGCCGCCCTTGGCTGGCATGCGCTGATGACCGGAGATTTCGCCACCGCCGCCGACCAGCTCGGGCGCGCGTTCGCACAGACGCCGCGCAGCGACATCCTGCTCGAACGGATGGCCGCGCTGTGGGGGCTCGGCAAGCGCGACGAGGCCTTCAAGCTGATCAATGACTGGCTCGCCGAACATCCTCAGGACAGCGCGGCGCTGCTGCAGCTCGCCGGTGCCCATCTGGAGGCCGGCCAGGAAGAGCAGGCTGTGCGCGCCTACCGCAAGGTGCTGGAAATCGACCCTGCCCACGTCCCGTCACTCAACAACGTCGCCTGGCTCACGCGCAAGAGCAATCCCGACGAAGCCCTCGAGATCGCCCGCCGCACGCTCGAGCTCGCCCCGAACGACGCGAACGTGCTCGACACCCTCGGCATGCTGTATCTCGACCGCAACGATCTGACGCAGGCGAGCTGGTACGTCGGCAAGGCGCACGAGCGAAATCCGCGCAATCCGCAGATCAGCCTCCACCTCGCCGAGGTCGAGCGCGCCAAGGGCAAGACCGCGGAGGCCCGCAAGCTCATCGACGTCGTGCTCGCCGAGGCGCGCGATCCCGCACTGCGCAAACAGGCCGAGGCGCTGCGCGCCCAGCTCGAGGGCGGACGCTGAGCCCGGCCCGCAGCGCGCACGAACCGACCGTCCTCCGAGGAGTCATCGCGATGCATGCAGCCGGCAACGCCCCCTATCGCAGCCCGCTGGTCAAGGCCTGGAACGTCCTTGCCCGCGTGACCGGCGGCGCGCGCGCCCTCGACGCCAGGGCGCTCGTCGGCGCTGCGCAGCGCAAGCTGCCCGACGCACCCGCGCCCGCAGCCGCGACGGTGGAAGCGCTCGGGGTCCTGATCGACGCCATCAACGCCACCCAAACGCTGCATCCTTTCGGCCGCTACTATCTCGAACAGATGTTCGGCGGCCTGCTGCTCAACCGGATGCGACTGGCGAAGTTGTGGGCGGAACACCCTGAAACGCTCGCGGCCGAGGTCCCGCGGCCGGTGATCGTCCTCGGCCTGCCGCGCTCGGGGACCTCCTTCCTGTTCAATCTGCTCGCCCAGGATCCCGCGCACCGCTACCTCACCAACTGGGAAACGACGGTCTCGCAGATCCCGCCCGAACCCAGACCGCTCACGCCGCAGCAGGACCCGCGGCGGCGCATCGGCAAGCTGCTGATGCGCTTCCAGCGCCACCTCGCCCCGGGGCTGGACGCGATCCACGCGTTCTACCTCGACGGCCCCGAGGAGTGCACGCCGCTCCTGATGCAGGGCTTCGATACTCAGGCGCTGGCGGGCATGTTCTACGCCCCGGCCTATTCGGCCTGGCTCGATGGTGCCGATCACCGCGCGACCTGCCACCATCACAAGCGCATCCTGCAGACCCTGCAGGGCTGTTATCCGGCCGAGCGCTGGCTGCTCAAGTCGCCCGACCACCTCGCGGCGCTCGATGCCCTGCTCGAGGTCTACCCCGACGCCTGCCTGATCCAGTTGCACCGTGATCCGGTGCAGTCGGTCTCGTCCTGGGCGAGCCTGAACGCCGCGTTCCGCGGCATCTGGAGCCAGCACATCGACGCACCCGAGCTCGGCAGGCAGGTCCTCGAGCGCCTCGCGACCGACATGGACGCAAGCATCGACGCGCGCCGGCGGTTGCCGGCCGATCGCTTCATCGACATCCAGTACGACGATCTCATCGCCGACCCGCGCGCCGAGCTCGAGCGCATTCATGCACATTTCGGCCTGGCGTTCGCGCCTTCGACGCGGCAGCGTGTCGATGACTTCCTGCGCGCCGACCGCGAGAAGAAGCGCAGCCATGCCTACGCTCCCGAGCACTTCGGGCTGAGTGCACACCGCATCCGCGAGCGCTTTGCGCGCTACATCGGGCACTACGGGATCGCACCCGCGCGGTGAGGCGCCTCGCCCGGGCGCACCTGCCCGCCTTCACGCATTTCATCCCCCCACATACGAGGGCCGAACCATGAGCCACGCCCTGGCGCGCGCAGTCGGCGTGCTGACGCCGGCCGCCGTGCTCTGTGCAGCGCTCGCCCCGGCGCTCGGTTTGCCGCGCTGGGCCGGTGCACTCGCCTTCAGCGCGGCCGCGGCGCTGCTCGCGTATCGTCGGGCGGGAGGCGAGGGTGTCGGAGCGCTGCTCGGCAGAACGCTGGACGCGCGACGCATCTCATCGCCGGTCTGGTATCTCCCTGCGCTCCTGCTCAACCCGGCGGTCGCGGCGGCGGTGTACCGGTGGCAGCGGCTCAGGGGCGTTCCCGTGCCGCCGTTCGAGACAACGGCCGCCGAGGCGGGCGGGCTGGTGCTGCTCTTTCTCCTCGCGGCTGCCGGCGAAGAGGTCGGCTGGTCGGGCTATGCCCTTGACCCGCTGCTGCGACGCTGGGGGTCGCTCGGCGCCGGCCTCGCCCTTGGCGCGCGGCTTCTCCGAAACGGTGAAACCGCCC
>JBEOKH010000335.1:0-5959 GCA_040275625.1 Thauera sp.
GCGTGCCGGCGACCGGATCGACCTGCGCAACATCCGTTCGCCCATCATCTGTTTTTGTTCCGAGGGCGACAACATCACGCCGCCGCAACAGGCGCTGGGGTGGATCGTCGATCTCTACGCCAACGACGACGATTTGCGTGCCTATGGCCAGACCATCGTGTACACCGTGCACGACACCGTCGGTCACCTGGGCATCTTCGTTTCGGGCGGCGTAGCCAGGAAGGAGCACCAGGAGTTCGCCTCCAACATCGATCTGATCGACGTGTTGCCACCCGGTCTCTACGAGGCCGTGCTGACCCCGGCGTCTGCCGACCAGGCGCATCCGGAGCGGGTGAGCGGCGACTGGATCGCACGCTTCGAGCCGCGCACGCTGCAAGACATTCGCAACATCGTCAAGCCCGATCCCGAGAACGAGCGCCGTTTCGCCGCCGTGCGGAGATTGTCGGAGGTCAACCTCGGGCTCTACCGCAGCTTGCTGCAGCCCTTCGTGAAGGCCACCATCAACGAGCAGGGCGCCGACTGGCTGCGCAAGATGAATGGCGCTGAACTGCCCCTGGAGATGTTCTCCGAGCGCAACCCGCTGATGAAGCAGGTGGCCAGGTTGGCCGAGCAGGTGCGGCAGCAGCGCCAGCCGGTGTCGCCCGACAACCCGCTGCTGCAGTGGCAGGCCATGGTGTCGCAGCAGATCGTCGCCGCGCTGGACAGCTACCGCGACATGCGCGACAGCAGCCTGGAAAAGATCTTCATGAGCCTGTACGGCTCGCCGGTGCTGCAGGCCATGCTCGGTCTGGCCGCGAAGGACGAGCCGCCGCGAAAGCGGCCAGGCATCTCGCCCGAGCATGCGGCTTTCGTCCAGCAGCGCATCGGAGAGCTCGAGGCACGTCTGGCCGAGGGTGGCCCCCGCGACGCAGCCATTCGTGCGCTGATCTACATCGGCATGGGTGGCTCGGGGGTCGACGAGCGCCGGTTCAACGAGCTGCGCGCGATCCGCGATGAAAACCAGGGCATGCCGCTGCAGGAGTTCAAGCGCATCGTGCGCGAGCAGTATTTCAGCCTGCTTCTCGACCGCGAAGGCGCGCTCGCCGCGATCCCGAAAATGCTGCCGCCCGACGCTGCGACCCGCAAGCGCCTGCTGGATGTGATCCGACGAACCGTCGAGGCTGCCGGGCCGGCGACGGGCGCGAGGGCGCAGCGGCTGGCGCAGGTCGAGGATCTCTTCGCGGTTGGCAAGGCGGCCGAAGAGATCGCCAGGATCGAAGAGGTCCCGCGCCTCGCCACCAGTCCAATCTTGCCAGCCAGGAAGGCGCGCAGCTGATGCGCTGCGGTCGTGGCAGGGCGCATGAGCGCGAGTTCGGCACCATCAACCCGAAAGGTGAAATCCATGTCCTTTGATTCTTCCCCCAGGCCCCTGTTTCGGGGCAAGAAGGCGCTCGTCGTCGGCATCGCCAACGAGAGCTCGATCGCCTACGGCTGTGCCAAGGCATTCCGCGAGCTGGACGCCGAGCTGGCCATCACCTACCTGAACGAGAAGGCCAAGCCCTACGTCGAACCGCTGGCCAGGGCGATGGAAGCACCGATCCTGATGCCGCTGGATGTGAGCCAGCCGGGCCAGCTCGAAGCGCTCTTCGAGCACATCACCAAGACCTGGGGGCGGCTGGACGTCGTCGTCCACTCGATCGCCTTCGCGCCCAAGGAAGACCTGCAAGGCGGGCTGATCGACTGTTCGGCCGAGGGCTTCGCCAAGGCGATGGACGTGTCGTGCCACTCCTTCATCCGCATGGCCAGGCTTGCCGCACCGCTCATGGTCGACGGCGGCAGCATGTTCGCGATGAGCTACCACGGCGCCAACAAGGTGGCCCCGAACTACAACGTGATGGGTCCGGTGAAGGCCGCGCTGGAGGCCTCGTGCCGCTACCTGGCGTATGAGCTGGGGCCGAAGGGGATCCGGGTTCACCCCATCTCGCCGGGGCCCCTCAAGACCCGCGCCTCGGGGGGACTGAAGGACTTCGACCTGCTTCTGAACGAGGCGGCGCAGCGTGCCCCGCTGGGCGAACTGGTGGACATCATGGATGTCGGCTTCACCTGCGCCTATCTGGCCACGCCCTATGCGCGCCGCCTGACCGGGGATACGGTTTACGTGGACGGCGGCGTGAGCATCATGGCTTGAGCGGGTGCGCGGGCGGCTGGCGAGACACATGGCCGGACACAGGACTGAGACACGATCGATCCGAAAAGGGGGGACGAAATGACGGAGCGCCAGCACGAGAAGTACGACCGACTGATCGAACGTTGCAAGGCAGTGCCACCCACGCCCTGCGCGGTGGCGTACCCCTGCGACGAAAGTTCGCTGAGCGGCGCCGTGCAGGCTGGGCAGATGGGCCTCATCAAGCCCATCCTGGTCGGGCCGAAGGCACGCATCGAGGCGATTGCCAGGCAGTTCGGCATCGATATCTCGGGATGCGAGCTTGTCGACGCCCCGGACAGCGAGGCCGCGGCCGAGACGGCGGTGCGCCTGGCGCGCGAGGGCAGGTGCGAGATGCTGATGAAGGGCAGCCTGCACACCGACGAGATCATGGCCGCCGTGGTTAAGCGCGACACCGGCCTGCGCACCAGCCGTCGCATCAGTCACTGCTTCATCATGGACGTGCCGGCGATCGACCGCGCGGTCATCATCAGCGACGCCGCGGTAATGATCTTCCCGACGCTGGAAGACAAGATCCACATCACGCAGAACGCGATCGATCTGGCCCGTGCGCTGGGCCTGGAGCAGCCCAAGGTGGCCATCCTCTCGGCCATGGAGACCATCAATCCGAAGGTACCGTCCACCCTCGAAGCCGCGGCGCTTTGCAAGATGGCCGAGCGCGGCCAGATCACCGGCGGCGTGCTCGATGGGCCGCTGGCGCTGGACAACGCCATCGACCTGGGCGCGGCCAGGATCAAGAAGATCACCTCTGTCGTGGCCGGGCAGGCCGACATCCTGATCGTGCCCGACCTGGAGGCGGGCAACATGCTCGCCAAGAGCCTGAGCTTCATGGCCGATGCCGACGCGGCGGGCATTGTGCTCGGCGCGCGCGTGCCGATCGTCCTGACCAGCCGCGCCGACTCGGTACCGACGCGCCTGGCCTCTTGCGCGGTGGCGGCGCTGGTGGCCAAGGCGCGGCGCGAAGACCTGCAGAAGGTGGTGGCGTGATGGCTGATGTGATGTCGGACGCGATCGTTGTCGTCAATGCGGGCTCGTCGAGCCTCAAGTTCTCGGTATTTGCAGAGGACGGCAATGACCTGGATCTCACGCAGCGTGGCCAGGTCGAGGGCCTGCATACCGCGCCGCGTTTCGTCGCGAAGAACGCCAGCGGCGAAACCATCGCTACCCACGCCTGGGACGAAGGCACGCAACTCGGCCACGAGAGCGCACTCGAGCACATCGTGTCCTTCCTGCGCCAGGAGTCCCAGGGCCTGAGCCTGAAGGGCATCGGCCACCGCGTCGTGCACGGGGGCCTGAAGTACGCGCAGCCGGTGCGAATGGACAGCGCGGTCCTTAAGGACCTGGAGCAGTTCATCCCGCTCGCCCCGCTGCACCAGCCGCACAACCTGACGCCGATCCGGCTCATGCTCGAGCGCCGGCCCGAGGTGCCCCAGGTGGCCTGCTTCGACACCGCCTTCCATCGCGCGCAGCCCGAGCTCGCGCAGATGTTCGCGCTGCCCAGGGACCTTCACGACGAAGGGGTGCGACGCTACGGCTTCCACGGCCTGTCGTACGAGTACATCGCCTCGGTGCTGCCGGCGCTCGACCCGCGCGCCGCACAGGGGCGCACGGTGGTGCTCCATCTGGGCAATGGCGCCAGCATGTGCGCGCTGTCTGTCGGCCGCAGCGTGGCCAGCACGATGGGCTTCACGGCCGTCGATGGGCTGCCGATGGGCACCCGCTGCGGTGCCATCGACCCGGGCGTCATCCTGTACTTGATCGACCAACACGGCATGGGCGCACGGGCCATCGAGAAACTGATCTACCAGCAGTCGGGGCTGCTCGGCGTTTCAGGCGTATCGAGCGACATGCGCGAGTTGCTGGCGAGCGACGAACCCGGCGCCCGCCTGGCGGTTGAACTCTACGTCTACCGCATCGGGCGCGAACTGGGTTCGCTGGCGGCGGCACTTGGAGGCCTGGACGCGCTCGTCTTCACTGGCGGTATTGGCGAGAACAGCGCCGTGATCCGCGAGCGCGTTTGTCGCGAGGCGGCCTGGCTTGGCGTGGACCTCGACGAAGGAGCGAACCAGGCCGGCGGCCCGCTCATCAGTACGGCCTCCAGCAAGACCGCGGCGTGGGTGGTACCCACCAACGAAGAACTGATGATTGCCCGGCACACGCGCCGGGTGCTGGGCTGAGAGGCCGCTTCAGGAATCGAGCGGTTACCAGGAGAACTCGAGATGCACGAAGGCAAGACCGCCATCGTTACCGGCTGGAGGCGCTGCGTGCCGGCCTGGCAAAGGCGTTCGGCGTCAACGTGGCATACAGCGGCACCGACATTTCCAGGCCCGAATAGATCCGCGCCATGGTGGAGCAGGCGACGAAAGCGCCGGGCTCCGTCGCCACCGGCGTCTGACGCGCTGCAGCCTGCGGCCTAACCAGCCGCCTCAGCCTGCGTTCCCTGCACCGCCACGTCCTCGAACACCTCGTCGAAGCCGATCTCCATTTCCAGCGCTGCGAGCACCAATGAGCGGGCGCTGTCGCCGGTGGCAAGCAGCCAGTCGTTGGAGGGCAGGCGGCGGAAGATCTCGAGGCTGCGGCGCTCGGGGTCGATCAGCACGTATTCCTGCAGGCTCTCCAGCATCCGGCAGGCGGCGAACCTGCCACCGCGGTCATAGGCGACGGTGCTGTCGCTGAGCACTTCGACGATGACCCGCGGGTGATGCAGCACACGTTCGGCGGCGAGGTCATCGGGGTGGCAGCTCACCATTACGTCGGGGTAGAACGCGGCGTCGGCCAGTGCCACTTCGAGCTGCATGTCGGAGATGTAGGCCAGGCAGGGTGTGCCGCGCAGGCGCTGGCGCAGGGCACCGGCGACGTTCAGCGCAACGACGACGTGGTTCTGGCGCGCGCCAGCCTGAGCGAAGACCTCGCCGCCGATTTATTCATGCTTGACGGGCTGTTCGGTCTCCCAGGCGAAGTAGTCCTGGCGGTCGAAGCGCGGGGCGGGGTGGGGCAGGGCCATGGCGGGTTCGCTTGGAGTGCGTGATGGCTGCAGTTTAGCCCTGCACGGCTGGATTGGGGCGCGCAGCCAGGCCGCCTCGCCCAGCACATCAAGGTTTCCGGCACGCCTGCGCTCAGCCTGCCGCTCGTTAACCTTGGCTTCAGCTTGGCACCGTTAAATTGCGCCTGCGTTCCCGGCCGGAACCCCGGTCTGAACCTCATCCCAATTGAATCAGGAGTCACCATGAACCGCATTCTCGCCACGCTCGCGCTCGTCATCGCTTCCAGCTCGGCCTTCGCCGGCCCGACCTGCAATGTCCCCAAGGACAAGTGGATGCCGGAGGCCGACTTCAAGGCAAGGATCGAAGCGCAGGGCTACACGATCAAGACCTTCAAGGTCTCGAAGGGCAATTGCTACGAGATCTACGGCTTCGACAAGGAGGGCAGGAAGGTCGAGATCT
Source organism: Thauera sp. (assembly GCA_040275625.1). GTDB lineage: Bacteria > Pseudomonadota > Gammaproteobacteria > Burkholderiales > Rhodocyclaceae > Thauera. The sequence goes on from JBEOKH010000335.1 coordinate 5,647, forward strand.
ACTTCGATCCCGCGACCGCTGCCGAACTCGAGCGCAAGTCCTGATTTGATGCCAGTCGGTGGCGGCGTGCTGCATATCGCCGCCACCGGCGCAGCCGGAGGCCAATCCATGCAATCGACCGCGCCCGCGCTACCTGCGCGCGTCTGGGACCGCTTCGTCCGTTTCTTCCACTGGAGTCTGGTGACTTGCGTCCTGGCTAACTACTTCCTGATTAGCAATGATGTTCAGCCGACCGAATCACCCGCTGGGGCTGCGGCGCACAGGTGGCGGCAGCCACGAGCAGTCGCGTGTGAAGGGCGCGCAGATCGAATCG
>JBEOKH010000336.1:0-7231 GCA_040275625.1 Thauera sp.
GCTCGGGGGCGGTGCCGCCGATGTGCTTGCGCGAGGCGAGCGAGCCCTCGACCGTCAGCACCGCGAATATATCGTCGCCCAGGCGCTCGGCGGCACCCGGCACGTGGGCCATCGCGATGCGCAGCTCATCCAGCGAAAACTGCGGCAGGTCGCAGCCCTTGACGTCGGCCGCGCGCACCGCGAGCGCCACGGCTTCGTGCGCGTCACGGAAGGGCAGGCCCTTCTTGACCAGGTAGTCGGCGAGGTCGGTGGCGGTGGCGTAGCCCTGGCTGAGCGCGCCGCGCATGGCGTCGGCCTTGACCTTGATGCCGGTGATCATGTCGGCGTAGATGCGCAGGGTGTCGATGACCGTGTCGGCGGTGTCGAACAAGGGTTCCTTGTCTTCCTGGTTGTCCTTGTTGTAGGCCAGCGGCTGGCCCTTCATCAGGGTCAGCAGCGCGATCAGGCTGCCATTGACGCGGCCGGTCTTGCCGCGCACCAGCTCGGGCACGTCGGGGTTCTTCTTCTGCGGCATGATCGAGCTGCCAGTGCAGAAGCGGTCGGCGAGGTCGATGAAGCCCACGCGCGGGCTCATCCACAGGATCAGCTCTTCAGAGAGCCGCGACAGGTGGGTCATCAGCAGGGCCGAGGCCGCGCAGAACTCGATCGCGAAGTCACGGTCGCTGACGGCGTCGAGCGAGTTGAAGCAGACCTCGTCGAAGCCGAGCTCGGCGGCGACGAATTCGCGGTCGATCGGGTAGCTGGTGCCGGCCAGCGCGGCGGAACCGAGCGGCAGGCGATTGACGCGGCGGCGGCAGTCGGCGAAGCGTTCGGCGTCGCGCCGGCTCATCTCGTAATAGGCCATCAGGTGGTGGCCGAAGGTCACCGGCTGCGCCACCTGCAAGTGGGTGAAGCCGGGCATCGGGGTGTCGGCGTGGGCCTCGGCCACATCGAGCAGCTTGCGCTGGAAGTCGGCGACCAGCGCGAGGATCTGGTCGATCGCGTCGCGCAGCCACAGGCGGATGTCGGTGGCGACCTGGTCGTTGCGGCTGCGCCCGGTGTGCAGGCGCTTGCCCGCGTCGCCCACCAGCGCGGTGAGGCGCTTTTCGATGTTGAGATGGACGTCCTCGTCGTCGAGGCTCCAGGCGAATTCGCCACGCTCGATCTCGCCCCTGATCTGCGCCATGCCGCGCTCGATGTCGGCGAGGTCCTGCGCGCCGATGATGCCCTGGCGGGCCAGCATCTTGGCGTGCGCGAGCGAGCCGCGGATGTCCTGCGCCGCCATGCGCTGGTCGAAGAAGACCGAGGCGGTGTAGCGCTTGACGAGCTCGGAGACCGGCTCGGTGAAGCGGCCGGACCAGGCCTTGGCGGGGGCGTCTGAGGATGCGGGGGTGTCGGCGGCCGGCGTCGGGGTGTCTGTCATAATGGGGTCGTGAAAAACGAAACGGCCGGCGCGTTGCTGCCGGCCCGGCACGGGAGATGGCGTCGCTTTTGCGACGCGGTAAATGCTCGAAAGTATAAAGCAAAAGCCTGCTGGACTCGCCGCGTCAAGATTGCCCGACTTCCGCAATCTGGGGGTGATCCTGCGCGTACTGCTGGCGGTGAACCTGCTCGCGCTGCTGACCGTGGCGATCCGCGAGGACGACCCGGCGCGGCTGGTCGGCGAACTTGCGCTGATGGCCGGGCGGGTCGAGTTTGCGCTGCTGGTGGCGGTGGTGCTGCTCTACCTCGGCGCACCCCTGCTGCGCGGGCTCGCGCCGTTGCTGGGGCACGCCGCGGTGTTCGGGGTGGTGACGTTGGCCGCGGCCGCAGGCGAGTGGCTGCCCGGGGCGCATGCGAACGGCGCGCTGGCGCGTCCACTGGGTTGGGCCTGGCTTGCCACGGCGCTGTGCCTTGTGTATTTCGACTGGCGTAGCCGGCGCCTCTCCCCGGCGCTCGCCGAGGCGCGGCTGATGGCGCTGACGGCGCGCATCCGCCCGCACTTTTTCTTCAACAGCCTCAACGGCGTGCTCGGGGTGATCCGCTCCGAGCCGCGGCGCGCGGAACGCGCGCTCGAGGAACTCGCCGACCTTTTCCGCGCGCTGATGCAGGACGGGCGCGAGCGCGTGTCGCTCGCCGAGGAGGTGGAACTTGCCGAGCGCTATGTCGACCTCGAGCGCCTGCGCCTGGGCGAGCGCCTGTCGGTGCGGTGGGCGTTTGCAGACGTTGCGGGCGGCGGCAGCGAGGGCGCGGATGCGGCCGGGCGCAGTGAGGACGCCGTGCGCGAAGCGCTGCTGCGCGCCCGCGTACCCTCGCTGATGCTCCAGCCCCTGCTCGAGAATGCCGTCTATCACGGCATCGAGCCCGCGGCCGGTGCCGGCGAGGTGGTGGTGCGCATCGGGCGTCGTGGTGGCGAGCTGCGCATCGAGGTGGACAACCCGGTTGCGCCGTCCGCCACGCACCATGCCGGCAACCGCCTCGCGCTCGACAATATCCGCGAACGGCTGATGCTGTTCCATGACCTCGAGGCCCGGCTGGAGATCGACGAGTCGGGCGGACGCTACCGGGTGCGGATCCGCCTGCCCTTCGAGACGGAGGTGCGATGAGCACAGAGCGCGAGCCGTGCGCAGGGATCGAGCCCCTGCGCGTGTTGATCGTCGATGACGAGGCGCCAGCACGCAGCCGCTTGCGCGACCTGCTCGGCGACATCGCGGCCACACAGCCCTGCGCGATCGTGGGCATGGCCGCCAACGGCGTCGAGGCGCTGCGCCTGCTCGAGGACGCGGCTGCCGACGTGGTGTTTGCCGACATCCGCATGCCGGTGATGGACGGCATCGAGCTCGCGCGCCATCTGGCGCGCCTGTCGGTGCCGCCGGTGGTGATCTTCGTCACCGCCTACGATCAGTACGCGGTGCAGGCCTTCGAGCTCGCCGCGATGGATTACCTGCTCAAACCGGTGCGCGCGCAGCGCCTGGAGGCGACCCTCGAGCGCCTGCGTGCGCGTCGCCCGCGGCCACCGCAGGCTGCGCTGGCCGCGCTGGCGAAGACCGAGCGCGGCCACTTCAGCGTCGCCGAGCGTGGCCGGATCCTGCTCGTGCCGGTCGCCGAGGTGCTCTACCTGCGTGCGGAGCTCAAGTACGTCACCGCCCGCACCGCCGCGCGCGAATTCGTGCTCGACGAATCGCTGGTGCAGATCGAGCATGAGTTCGCGCAGCGCTTCCTGCGCCTGCATCGCAACTGTCTGGTCGCGCGTGCTGCGGTGCAGGGCGTGGAACGTGCCGGGGACCTGGACGGCGAGGCGCGCTGGGACGTGCTGCTGCGCGGCGTCCCCGAACGCCTGCCGGTGAGCCGGCGGCAGTGGCCCGCGGTGCGCCAGGCGCTCGGGTTGTGATCGGGCTCAGCCGCTGTTGCGCAGCCCCGCGGCGATGCCGTTGATCGAGATGTGGATGCCGATGCGGATGCGCGCGTCGTTGCCGTCTCCCGCCGCGACTTCGCGATGGCGGCGCAGCAGCTCGACCTGCACGTGGTTGAGCGGGTCGAGGTAGGGGAAGCGGTTGCGGATCGAGCGCTTGAGCAGGGGGTTGCCGTCGAGCAGTTCGTGCTGGCCGGTGATCTGCAGCACCGCTTCGACCGTGGCCTGGTGCTCGGCGCGGATGCGGCCGAAGATCGCATCACGCAGCGTGACGTCCTTGACCAGCGCGGCGTAGCGGCTGGCGATCGCGAGGTCGGTCTTGGACAGCACCATGTCCATGTTCGAGAGCAGGGTCTGGAAGAACGGCCACTCGCGGTTCATGCGCTGCAGCAAGGCGAGGCCGTCGTCCGGGCGCGCGGCGAGGAAGGCGCGCACTGCGCTGCCGAAGCCGTACCAGCCGGGCAGCATCACCCGGCACTGCGACCACGAGAACACCCAGGGAATGGCGCGCAGGTCCTCGATCGCGGTGCTCTTCTTGCGCGACGCCGGGCGCGAGCCGATGTTGAGCGCGGCGATCTCGCTGATCACGGTCGATTCCCAGAAGTAGCGCTCGAAGCCGTCGGTCTCGTAGACGAGGCCGCGGTAGGCGGCGAAAGCGGCGTCCGAGAGCGCCTGCATGGCGTCGAGGAAGGCTTGTGGAGTCGGACTGGCGCTGGCCGGGCGCAGGCTGGTTGCGAGCGTGGCCGCGACCAGGACCTCGAGGTTGCGCCGGCCCACTTCCGGGTTGCTGTACTTTGCACCGATCACTTCGCCCTGCTCGGTGAGGCGGATCTGACCCTGCACCGCCCCTTCGGGCTGGGCGAGGATGGCCTGATAGCTCGGCCCGCCGCCGCGACCGACGGAGCCGCCGCGACCGTGGAACAGGCGCAGGCGCACGCCGTGACGGGCGAACGTGGCGACCAGTTCGCCCTCGGCCTTGTACAACGCCCAGCCCGAGGTCAGAAAGCCGCCGTCCTTGTTGCTGTCGGAATATCCGAGCATGACCTCCTGGGTATGGTCGCGCGCGGTCAGCAGTCCGCGGTAGGCCGCCATGGAGAAGATGCGCTCCATGACCCCGGCCGCGTTCTCGAGGTCGCCGATGGTCTCGAACAGCGGCACGATGTTGACGTCGAGCGCATTGTCGAGCGGGCGCAGGATGCCGGCTTCCTTGAGCAGCACCGCCAGTTCCAGCAGGTCGGAGACGTCGTCGGTCTTGGAAATGATGCAGTTGCGGATCGCTGCCGTGCCATAGCGCTGGTGGGCGCGGCGGGCGGTGCGGAAGATTGCCAGCTCGCCTTCGGTCTCGTCCGAGTAATGCACGTGCGGCGAGGCGAGCGGCCGGGCGGTGGCGAGCTCCTCGAGCAGCAGCGCGCAGCGCGCCTCCTCGTTCAGGCTCGAGTAGGCGCTGCCGGGGCGGGACACCTCGAGCAGTTCGGCGACCACGCGCTCGTGCACATCCGAGTTCTGGCGCAGGTCAACCGGTGCGAGGTGGAAACCGAACACCTTCACTGCGCGCCGCAGGTGACGCAGCCGGCCGCGCGCGAGCGCCGCCGAGCCGTTGGCCACGAGCGAGCGATGCAGGGTGTCGAGGTCCTCGGCAAGCGCAGCAGCGTCGGGGTAGGGGGTGGCCTCGGCGACTGCGTGCCGTACCGGCGCATGGCCGAGCAGCGCGCGGTAGGTGGCGGCGAGACGCGCGTAGATGCCGGAGATCGCGCGCCGGTAGGGTTCGTCGCTGCGATGCGGCGAACGGTCGGGCGAGGCCTCGGCGAGCGCCAGCAGCGCGTCCGAGGCCGACACCAGGCCGAGGCCGAGCGAGAGCTGTGAGCCGAGGATGTGCAACTCGTCGAGGTAGTAGCCGAGCGCCACCGCGCATTGCATGGCGAGCGCGCGGTCGAGGACCTCGGCGGTCACGAAGGGGTTGCCGTCGCGGTCACCGCCGATCCAGCTCCCCACCTGGACGAAGGCGGCGAGCTCGGGCGCGCCGAGCGCCGGGTCGGCCGCGGCGAGGCGGTCCTCGAGGCTGGCGTAGAGGCGCGGCAGCTCGCGCAGGAAGGTGGTCTCGAAGTAGGACAGGCCGTTGTTGACCTCGTCGATCACCGACAGCTTGGCGGTGCGCAGCATGCGCGTCTGCCACAGCGTCAGCACCGCACGCCGCAGCGCTTCGTGATTGGCCTCGGCCTCCTCGGGAGTGAGCTGCATGCGGTCGCGCTCGTCGAGCAGGCGGGCGATCACGGTCTCGCAGTTGAGGATGCTCTTCCGCTGGACCTCGGTGGGGTGGGCGGTCAGCACGGGGGAAACCAGGGCGGTGTCGAAGAACGCGGCGAGGTCCCCGGTGTTCACGCCGTTACCGGCGAGCGCCTCATCGATCGCGTGGGCGAGGCTGCCCTCGCGCGCCGCCGACCCGGCGATCAGGTGCGCGCGCGAGCGCCGGATGTGGTGCTGATCCTCGGCGATGTTCGCGAGATGCGAGAAATAGCTGAAGGCGCGCACGACCTGGATGGTCTGCTCGCGCGACAGGGCGTCGAGCATGGCCTCGAGCGCGCGCCGCGCGGCGATGTCGTCGTCGCGGCGAAAGCGCACCGAGTTCTGGCGGATGCGTTCGATGAGGCCGAAGGCAGCTTCGCCCTGCTGGTCGCGCACGGTGTCGCCGAGCAGGCGTCCGAGCAGGCGGATGTCTTCGCGAAGGGGGGCGTCCTTGTCCTGTTGCATGGCGTCGATCGATGTGTGGTGGTTGGAAAAAAGCATGCAGCTTACCGCAAGGAGCAAGGCTTGCCGTCCGCTACAGGCGCCGCTTTCGGGTAAACGGCGACAGGGCGGCGTGGCGGGTGGAGGAGGCCTCGCCGGGTGCGCGTGCTAGAATCGTGCGATTAGTGCGGTCGTGTTGAGCTGGATGTCATGCTGCGATGCAGCATCCGCAGTGACCGCTTCAACTTGTTTTGCCAGGTGAATTCCGATCGTGAGTCAGAGCAGCCCCGAGCGCATCGTCATTGCAACCCGTGAAAGTCGTCTTGCCCTCTGGCAGGCCGAACACATCAAGGCCCGCCTCGAGGGCTTGCACCCCGGTTGTCGGGTCGAACTGCTCGGCATGACCACGCGCGGAGACCAGATTCTCGACCGCCCGCTTGCCAAGGTGGGCGGCAAGGGACTGTTCGTCAAGGAACTCGAGACCGCGCTGATCGACGGCCGCGCCGACATCGCGGTGCATTCGATGAAGGACGTGCCGATGGTCATGGGCACCGAATTCGCGCTGCCCTGCATCACCGCGCGCGAGGTCCCGCTCGATGCCTTCGTCTCCAACCGCTACGAGCGTCTCGCCGACATGCCTCCGGGCGCGGTCGTCGGCACCTCCTCGCTGCGTCGCGAGTCGCAACTGCACGCCCAATACCCCTTCCTCGCCGTGACCAGCCTGCGCGGCAACCTCGACACCCGACTGCGCAAGCTCGATGAGGGGCAGTACGACGCGATCATTCTCGCCGCCGCTGGTCTTGCCCGGCTCGGCATGGGCGAGCGCATCCGCGCGGTGATGGCCGCCGAGGTCTCGCTTCCGGCCGCTGGGCAGGGCGCACTCGGCATCGAATGCCTCGCTGCACGCGCCGACGTCATTGGCTGGCTGCAACCGCTGGTCGATGCCGAATCCACCGCCTGCGTGCTCGCCGAGCGCGCGGTCGCGCGTGCGCTGGCCGGCAGTTGCGAGGTGCCGCTGGGCGCCTATGCGGTGCTGCGTGACGGTGCCCTGTGGCTGCGGGGTTTCGTGGCCCGGCCCGACGGCAGCACGATCGTGCGCGCCGAGCGCACTGGTGCGCCCGCCGCTGCCGAGGCGCT
>JBEOKH010000337.1:0-2731 GCA_040275625.1 Thauera sp.
CCTCCTCGCCATCGGCGCCGCCGCACACCGGCAGCGGACGCGGTGGGACACAGCGCGCCACCGGCGTGCCCTCGCCCTGCTCTACGCCGGCGAGCAGTTCGTCCTCGCCGAGCAGCAGCAAGGCGAGCCAGGGCCGCGGCGGTGTTCCCTGCGGCCCCCCGTCGAGCGTGCGCTCCCAGGCCAGCGTGCGGCGGGTGAAGACCACGTGGGGCAGCGCGTCAGCGAAGGCGCCGGCCGCACCCGGCGGCGGATAGGTGGCGTGGATGTCCGCCGGCTCGAGGCGGAACCGCGGCCCATCGACGCTGAACTCCAGCTCGGACGCATAGGGCACCGAGTGCATCGGCAAGGGGTTGAGGGCCGTGGCGCGCACTTCCTGCTGCATGCGCAGGCGGTAGTCGCCCGCCGCGAGCGCGGGCAGGCAGGCGTCGGCGAAGCGGATCTGGCCGGGTTCGACACTTGGCGACGGCACGGCGGCGGACTCTCCCATGTGGACGTGATCAGATCTCGGCGAACATCCGCGGTACGTCCTGCCCGACCCGGGCCATCAGGGGCTCGACGTCGAAGACGTGTTCGGGCGCCGCGGCGAGGATGGGCAACTCGGCATCGGCGGTCAGCCTGCGTGCGCCGCGGCCGGCGTTGAGGCAGCCCACGATCGCCCTGCGGCGCTCGACCACGACGGCCTCCATGAGGGTGTCGCCCAGTCCGTGCCGGCTTCCGGGCAAGGCCGTCGCCGGCCGGAGCGCACCGACCTCACGGCAGCGATACTCGACCCGATCGTACGCGAAGGTCTCCAGCTGGAGCGCCGGGCCGACCCTTGTGTCCGGATCGACCCGGCCGCGCAATTCGATCCCCACCGGCGCACCGTCGATGAGCTGCCTTCCCGACAGCACATCGATACCGAGCGGGCGCGGGCTCCACAGGGCGCTGGGAACACTGGCGGTGACGGGCGCGACGTCGAGTTCGGCCTGCGCGCCGGCCCGGACGCAGCCGTTCGCATCGAGCGCCTCCAGCGTGACCCTGATCTCAGAGTGGAAGCGCCCAAAGCCCATCGGCTGCACGCCGAGCGGCGGCCAGGCCTCGGCCTCGCGCGGGGGCACCTTCGCGTCACCGAAAAACAGCTCGGTCGCGGGCACGCTGCTCTGGCAGCGCAGGTGCAGGCGATGGGCCTGCAGCACCGGGCGCTGCGGCACGCTGCCCGGGGGCGCGGCGGGCGTGTCGAGCAGGCCATCGACGACCGAGATGCGGGTGACGTCGGGGTTGCCGAGGAAGCTGTGCGCGAAGGAGCGCTCGGGGTCGTCCGACTCCCAGACCATCGGCCGCGGCAGGGTCTTCGGGGGGCCAAAGCCGATGGTGAAGCTGACCACATAGAGCGAGATGCGCACGCTGCCGGCGAGCGGCGGGCCGTAGAGCGCGATCGCCGCACCGAGCTCGATCGACAGGCGGATGCGCACGAACCAGATCTTGATGTTCAGCTGCACGCCCAGGGAGACCGCGACCGAGGCCTCGTAGTGGAGCGGCTTCCACTGCATCAGGAAGTCCGCGCGCGCGACCAGCCAGGCGCGGATGCCGCCCGACGCGTAGACGATCGACAGGCTGCCGCCGGCCATGATCGCCGCCGGACAGAGGGCGAAATAGCACTGCCCGCTGATCGTGACCTGGCCGATCTGGCAGTTGAACTCGACCCGCTCGGGGCGCGGGTAATGCGCCGGGACCCGGAAGGCGGGATGGTAGCCACCGACCGAGACGACGAAGTCACCCGCATGCGGGCCCGCATACCAGGCAAAGAAGGCGAAGCCGCCGCGCAGGCGGAAATCGCGCCGCAGCACGAAGGAGTTTTCGGTGAGCCGGCCCTCGACCGCCACCAGTCCGTCCTCGGGCGCGATCACCACGCGCAGCTCCATCTCCAGACAGGCCATGGCGGCCTCGCCGCCCGCCTTGCGCGGCAGCTGCAGGCGCGACAGGCCGAGCACGCCGATCTCTAGGCGGTTGCCGAAGGCGACCGACAGCATCGCCACCGACTCGACGATGCCGAAGGAGGTGAAGCGCACGCCACCGGCGATCCACATGCTGTCGTGCTCGGGGGCGAGCCAGGCGTCCACCAGCGCGCCGATGCGACGCGGGTCGACGTCCTTGCCGAGGAAGTCCGGCTCGGCCGCCGCGCGCAGCAAGGGGAAGCTGTGCACCTGCTCGATCGGCGGCAGGGTGAGCCGGCGGTGGATACCGATGCCCAGGCACAGCCCGGTGACGAAAAAGAAGGGCGGCCCGCCGATCTCCTTGTGCAGCGCGGCGAAGGCGAAGAAGGAATGCGCGCCTTCGATGCGCTCGTAGGCGCCGATCGCGCTCACGCTGAGCACCGGCGTGCTGATGCGCAGGCTGCCGTCCAGGCGCAGCGTCTCGCCCGGGGCCCGCGTCAGCCCGCCGCTGATCGCGATCGCCCCGGCCTCGAGCCCGAGCATCGCACCCTCGAGCCGGACGCCGAGGCCCTTGAGCGCCGCCTGCGGTCCCTGCAGCAGCGCCGCGAGCGGGCAGTCCACCCCGAAGCCGACCAGCTCGAAGGACAGGCCGCCGATGCGCAGACCCGCATCGAGCGCGATGGCGAGCCGGGAGGATTCGTAGACCAGGCCAACGCGGCGGAACGTTAGCGGACCGATGCGTTTGTCGATGCGCTTCCAGAACGCCTTGCCGCGGGTCGGCAGGGGCGCTTCGGGCGCGGGCGACGCGGCCGGGGGCG
>JBEOKH010000338.1:0-35062 GCA_040275625.1 Thauera sp.
GATCAGGCCGCGATCGCCAGCGGACACGCGGCGAGCTCCGTCGGTTGCCGCTCGACCGTGGCGCTCAGGCACACGCCGTTGCGGCGCGCGGTGAGGTCGGCGATGACTGCGAGCGCGATCTCGGGCGGCGTGCGGCTGCCCAGCGGCAGGCCTGCGGGGGCATGCAGGCGGGCGATCTGCGTGTCGTCGAGGTCGAACAGGCGCAGGCGTTCGCGACGGGCGGCGCTGGTGGCGCGCGATCCCACCGCACCGATGTAGAAGGCTTCGGTTTGCAGCGCGTCGATGAGGGCGAGGTCATCGAGCTTGGGGTCGTGGGCGGCGGCGATGACCACGGTGCGGCGATCAGGGCGCATCTCGGCGACTGCGTCGTCGGGCATCTCGGTGGTGATCGCCACCCCGGGCAGCGTCCAGCTTTCGCGGTATTCGGCGCGCGGCTCGCTGAGGATGACCTGGTAGTCGAGGGCGAGCGCGAACTGGGCGAGGTAGGCCGAGAGCTGGCCGGCGCCGACGATCAGCATGCGCCAGCGCGGTCCGAACGCGGCCGTGAGGTGCTTGTCGTCGAAGACCACCGCGCTGTCGGGCGCCGTAGCAAGCAACTCGACGGCGCCGCTGGCGAGCGCCAGCCGCCTTGCGATCAGCTCCCCGCGTTCGATGCGGGCGAGCGTCTCGGCGAGCAGGCTGTGCGCGTGGAGCGGTTCCAGCACCAGGCTCAAGGAGCCGCCGCAGGGCAACTGGAAGCGCCGCGTCTGGTCGGCGGTGATGCCGTAGGTGATCAGCTCGGGGCGGGCGGGCTGCTGCGCCCGAAGGCGCTCGCCGAGATCGTCCTCGATGCAGCCGCCGGATACCGAGCCGGCGAGCCGGCCGTCGCCGCAGATCGCCAGCAGCGCGCCTTCGGGCCGTGGCGAGGAGCCCCAGGTACGCACCACGGTGGCGAGCGTGACCGGGAGGCCGGCCGCCTGCCAGGCGACCGCCTGGCGCAGGGTTTCGAGATTGGTGCTGTCCATGTCAGCCCGCCTCCTGCCACAGGCGGTCGACCAGGCGCTTGGCCAGCACCGCGGTGGCGCGGCGGCGGTAGGCCATGCCGGCGACGGTGGTGTCCATGGCGAGGATGTCGCGCTTGATCGCGAGCGCAATGGTGTCGTGCGCGGCGGCATCGAGCGGGCGGCCGACAAGGGTGTCGAGGCCGCCGATCGAGCACGGCCGTGAGGCTACGCCGGTGCAGGCGATGCGCAGTGCGGCGAGGTGGTCGCCGTCGCGACGCAGCGCCACCGCCACGCCACTGAGCGGGAAATCGATCGCGCCGCGCACGCGCGCCTTGGCGTAGCCGCTCTGCCAGCCGGCGGCGAGCGGCACGCGCACCGCGGTGAGCAGCTCGTCGGCGCTGAGCGCCAGCCAGTCCATGCCGTCATCGCGGTAGAGCTCGGCCAGCGGTAGCGTGCGCGCACCGCCGACGCCGAGGATGTCGACGCGCGCGTCGAGCGCGATCAGGGCGGGGGCGACGTCGCCGCTGAAGGCCGCATGGCAGCGCGTGGAGCGCGGCGCGACGCGGCAGCCGTCACCATCGAGCTTCATGCAGAACTGGTTGGCCTCGCGCCAGAACGCGCTCTGGTTGTAGTAGCGGCAGCGGGTGTCGAGGCAGAGGTTGCCGCCGAGGGTGGCGCTGGCGCGGTGGGTGGGACCGGCGACCGCATGCGCGGCCGCGGACAGTGCAGGCAGCGCGGCGGCCACCTGCGGGTCGGCGGCGAGCGCGGCGAGCGTACACGCGGCGCCAATGTGGAGCTCGTCGCCGCTGCGGCGCATGAAATCAAGTTCGCCGATGGTGGCGAGTTCGATCACCACCGGGGTGCGTACCAGGCCGCGGCGCATGTTGGGCAGCAGATCGGTGCCGCCAGCGATGAAGCGGCTGTCGGGATGCGCTGCACGCAAGCTGACTGCAGCGGCTGCGGTCTCGGGACGAAACAGGACGAAATCGGGCATGGACGACATCAGGCGTCTCCTCGAACGGGTTCGGCGCGCGGCCGGCGGGTCTTGCGGTGGAGCAGGTCGTACATGCGCTCGGGGGTCACCGGCAGCGTGCTCGGACGGCGGCCGACGGCGTCTTCGATCGCAGCGGCGAGCGCAGGCAGGAAGCCGGCGAGCGGCCCTTCGCTCGCTTCCTTGGCGCCGAAGGGGCCGTTGGGGTCCAGGCTTTCGACGATGTGCACTTCGATCTCGGGCGATTCGGCCATCGTCGGCACGCGATAGTCGAGCAGGTTGGCGACCTGGTGCAGGCCGTTGGCCTCGTAGCAGGTCTCCTCGGAGAGCGCCTGGCCCATGCCCATCCACACCGCGCCCTGGACCTGGCCTTCGACCGACATCGGGTTGATCGCGAAGCCGCAGTCGAGTGCCGCCCACACCTTCTCGACGGTGACCGTGCCGAGCTCCTCATCAACGCTGACCTCCACCACCTGCGCCGCGTAGGAGAAGCCCATCGTCGAACCGACCGCGCCGCCGCGCTGCTTGCCGCCCTGGAACTCGGGCGGGCAGGTGAAGACGCCCTTGGCGGTGATCGTGCCGGTGCCCTTGAGCGCCTCCTCGACGACGTCGGCGAAGGCGACATGGCGAGCGGGCTCGCTACGCGGGCAGGCGGCTTCGCCGAGCCAGTCGAGCTCGGCTGCGTCGATGCCGAGCCGGCGTGCGGCGGCGGTGACGAGGATGGCCTTGAGGTTCTCCGCTGCCTGTGCCGCGGCGTTGCCGACCATGAAGGTCACGCGCGAGGAGTAGGAGCCGTTGTCCTTGGGCGTGATCGCCGAGTCATTGGCGATCACGCGCAGGCGGCCGTAGTCGACGCCGAGCACTTCGGCGACGATCTGGGCGACGATGGTCGACGAGCCCTGACCGATGTCGGAGGCACCGGTCAGGATGGTGATGCCGGCGTCGAAGTCGAGCTTGAGCAGGATCACTGCATGGGGTTCGCCATGCCAGTGCACCGGCTTGGCCGAGCCGCTGACGAAGTGCGAACAGGCCATGCCGAGCCCCCGTCCCTTGCCGAGCTTGCCGCGGCGCGCGCGCCAGCCGCTCGCTTCCTCGACGCGGTCGAGGCATTGCGGCAGGCCGTAGGACAGCACCTTGAGGCCGTTGATGGTCTCGGTGGGGGCTTTCAGCAGGTTGCGCCGGCGTACCGTGATCGGATCGAGGTCGAGCTCGGCCGCCATGGTGTCGAGCAGCGATTCGAAGGCGAAGCGGGTGTTGACCGTGCCGTGGCCGCGCATCGCACCACAGGCCGGGGTGTTGGTGTAGACGCGGTAGCCGTCGTACTTGACCGCCGGGATGTCATACAGACCGTTGAGCATTGCGCCCGCATAGAGGATGGTGACCAGGCCATAGCCGCCGTAGCCTCCGCCGCGCTGAACCACCTCGGCATGGCAGGCGGTGATGCGACCGTCGCGGGTGAGCCCGAGCTTCATGCGGACCTGCGTCTGCGGTCGGCCACGGTGGACGAGGAAGCACTCCTCGCGCGTCTGCAGCAGGCGCACCGTGCCGCGCGCCTCGCGTGCCAGCAGGGCGCAGATCACCTCGAAGTTGAGCGTCTCGGTGCGGTGACCGAAGCCGCCGCCGACGAAGGGCTTGATCACCCGGATGTGGGCCGGGTCCATGTGCATGCAGCGCGCCAGCGTCAGGTGCACGTAATACGGCACCTGGGTGACCGAATGCAGGGTCAGGTGGCCGCGCTCGGCGTCCCAGGCCGCCAGCGTGGCGTTCGGTTCCATCATCGCGTGGTGGACCTCGGCGCATTCGTAGGTCTGCTCGCGCACGAGGTCGGCGGCGGCGAAGCCAGCCTCGGCGTCGCCGAACTGGTCATGCACCTCGCGCTCGACGTTGCCGGGTCTGTTGTCGTGCAGCGGGATCGCGTCGGCGGCGCGTGCCGCGGCGGGAGTGAGGTAAGCGGGGAGTTCGCGCACGCGCACCCGGATGGCAGCCAGCGCCGCGTCGGCGGTCGCTTCGTCGACCGCGGCGACGGCGGCGATCGGGTCGCCGCAGTAGCGCACGCGGCCGCGGGCGAGCGGGAATTCATTCTGCGCGATCGGGATCACGCCGAAGGGCATGTCGCAGGCCTCGCCGGTGATCACCGCCTGTACGCCAGGCAGGGCGCGTGCCGCGGTGACGTCGACCTCGAGCAGCTCGGCATGGGCCCAGCGGCTGCGCAGGATCCTGCCGACGAGGGCGCCTGCGGCGGGCAGGTCGGCGGTGTAGCGCGCGGCGCCGGTGACCTTGTCCACGCCGTCGATCAAGGGCAGGCGTGCGCCCACGCCGTGCGCCACCCCGGTGCGCGACGCCTGGAGTCCGGATTGGGGTGCGTTCATGCTGACGCCTCCTCGCGCGCCGCGGCTTCCACCGCGTCGAGGATCTTGATGTAGCCGGTGCAGCGGCAGAGGTTGCCGGCGAGCGCGCTACGGATGGTCTCGCGCTCGGGCGTCGGATTGGTGCGCAGCAGGCCTTCTGCGGCCATGATCATGCCGGGGGTGCAGAAGCCGCACTGGGTGCCGAGGTTTTCATGGAACGCACGCTGCAGCCGATCGAGACGGCCGTTCTGGCGCATGCCCTCGATGGTCTCCACGTGGCGGCCGGCGACGCCATGGGCGAGCGTGCTGCAGGCCAGGCGCGGTTGCCCGTCGACGAGCACGGTGCACGCGCCGCATTCGCCGCCGTCGCAGCCGCGTTTGGTGCCGGTCAGGTGCAGGTTGTCGCGCAGATAGTCGAGCAGCAGGGTGTTGTGCGGGACCACGTCCTCGCGCGGCCGGCCGTTCAGGGTCAGGCTGAGGATGGATTTCATGTCACCTCCTTGGGTCGTGTGCGTTTGTTTGTTCGCAGATTGTTTGATGTCAAACAATCAAGTGGAGGCGATGCTAGCAGCGCCCTTCGCTGCTGAAAATATGAAAGGAAGGTCATAGGCCCGCTACCGCCAGCCCCTCCCGCACCGCATGGACGCCCGTCGCGGGCTCGCCGCGGACGATCCGCATGCGCTAACCTCGCGGTAGGTCGCCGATGCGGCAGCGAACGGGAAGGACGGGAAAACGATGCGCAGGATCAGGCTGAATTACGTACTCGGCGCGGACACGGGCTCGGCGCCTCTCCACAATCCGCTGCTCGACCTGCTGCAGGCGGTCAGCACGCATGGCTCGATCTCGGCCGCGGCACGTGTACTGGGGCTGTCCTATCGCCACGTGTGGGGTGAGCTCAAGCGCTGGGAGACGGCGCTCGGCCAGCCGCTGATCCTGTGGGAGAAGGGCCAGGCCGCGCGCCTGTCCGGGTTTGGCGCCAAGCTGCTGCTCGCTGAGCGCCAGGTGCAGGCCCGCCTGCTGCCGCAGATCGAGGCCCTGCGCGCCGATCTTGAGCGCGCATTCGCGATCGCCTTTGACGACTCGGTGCATGTGCTGTCCTTTCACGCCAGCCACGACGAGGCGCTCGCCGCGCTCGGTGCCGAGGCGCGCAGCGGCGGCCTGCACCTCGACATCCGCTTCACCGGCAGCGTCGATGCGATCCGCGCCCTCAACGAGGGGCGGTGCACGCTGGCCGGCTTCCATGTGCGCCTGCCGGCGGCGCCGGGCTCCTTGTCGCAGCGCACCTACAAGCCGCTGCTGCGCCCCGGCCTGCACAAGCTGATCGGCTTTGCACGCCGCAGCCAAGGCCTGATCGTCGCGCGCGGCAACCCGCTCGGTATTGCCGGTCTCGGCGACCTCGCCCGCCCCGGCGTGCGCTTCGTCAATCGCGCGCGCGGCACCGGCACCCGGGTGCTGCTCGATGAGCTGCTCGGCGAGCTCGGCGTCGCGCCCTCGAGCATCCCCGGCTACACGGTCGACGAGCCTTCGCACGCCGCGATCGCGCATGCGGTCGCCAGCGCCCAGGCCGACGTCGGTTTCGGCATCGAGGCGAGCGCGCGCAGCCGCGGGCTGGATTTCGTGCCGCTGGTCGAGGAGGCCTACTTCCTCGCCTGCCTCAAGTCCACGCTCGACCAGCCCGCCACCCGCGCCCTGCTCGCCGTGCTGCGCACCGCCGAATGGCAGCAACGCCTGGCACAGCTCCCCGGCTATGCGCCGATGCAGAGCGGCGAGGTGCTGTCGATGAGCCGCGCGCTGCCGTGGTGGCGCTTCGGCGGGCGGGGCCCGGCGGGCGCATGACCAGTCCGGGTGCTTGGCGGCGGGTTTTCTGGCCTGCGATCGCTTGACCCCCGCGGCTGCGGCGTGCGGCAGGGTGACGCGGGCGCCAGGGCGGCGCCCGCCGGCTTCAGCCCAGGGTGGGGTAGTCGATGTAGCCGCGCTCGCCGCCGCCGTAGAAAGTGGTGGTGTCCCACGGGTTGAGCGCTGCCTTGTCGCGCAGGCGGCGCACCAGGTCGGGGTTGGAGATGAAGGGTTTGCCGAACGCGATGATGTCCGCTCCGCCGCTGGCGACGGTGGTTTCGGCCAGTTCGCGGTCGTAGCCGTTGTTGAGCATCCAGGCGCCCTTGCCGCCCGCGCGCGCATAGGCCACGCGCAGCGCGAGGTAGTCGAAGGGCGCGTCGCCCTGCTTGAAATCGCGCGCGCCGCCGGTCTGACCTTCGATCACATGCAGGTAGGCGAGCGGCCAGCGTGCGAGCTGCTGCACCACGTAGGTGAACAGCGGCTGCGGCTCCGGATCCCAGGCGTCGTTGGCGGGCGTGACCGGCGAGATGCGGATCGCGGTGCGGCCGGCGCCGATCTCGTCGACGATGGCCTGCATCACCTCCACCAGCAGCCGCGCGCGGTTCTCGATGCTGCCGCCGTAGGCGTCAGTACGCTGGTTGCAGCCCGAGCGCAGGAACTGGTCGATCAGGTAGCCGTTGGCGGCGTGCACCTCGACGCCATCGAAGCCCGCCTCGATCGCCGCGCGCGCGGCGCGCCGGTAGTCGGCGACGATGCCGGGGATCTCGGCCAGTTCGAGCGCGCGCGGCGGCGAGGTGTCGACGAAACCGCCCCTGCCTTCGGCATCGATGATGTAGGTCTTGGTCTTGGCGGTGAGCGCTGACGGCGCAACCGGCGCGCCGCCGCCCGCCTGCAGCGAGGTGTGCGACACGCGGCCGACGTGCCAGAGCTGGGTGACGATCTTGCCGCCGGCCGCATGCACTGCGTCCGTCACGCGCTTCCAGCCTTCGATCTGCGCGGGCGCATAGAGCCCCGGCACGTCGGCATAGCCCTGGCCCTGCTGGCTGATCGCGGTGGCTTCGGTGATCAGCAGGCCGGCGCTGGCGCGCTGCGCGTAATAGGTGGCGGTAACCGGTTGCGGAATGGCATTGGGCGCGCGGTTGCGCGTCAGTGGGGCCATGGCGATGCGGTTGGCCAGTTGCAGCGCGCCGGCAGTGATTGGGTCGAACAGCGTTGTCATGGGGTGCTCACTCCTTCAAAGGCAATCCGCTTGATCGATGGAGTTGCCATTGTCGCGCATCGCCGCGGCCAATGGCGCC
Organism: Thauera sp.; assembly: GCA_040275625.1. GTDB lineage: Bacteria > Pseudomonadota > Gammaproteobacteria > Burkholderiales > Rhodocyclaceae > Thauera. Next base: position 7,457 of record JBEOKH010000338.1, read on the forward strand.
CTCCGCCTGCCGTCGGGGCCGGTTGCTCGCCGCCTGCGTCGTGGCCGATGGCGTCGAGGTATTCCGGCGCGAGCGGTGGGTGCTGACCGACGGACTGATCGCCGGGCATGCGCTCAAGCATGTCGTGACGACGCTTGGCGCCGTGCCCCTGCTGTCGGCGTTGCGGAAAGCCGGCCCGGGCGTCGGATTGTCGTCGGAAGTCTGACAATACGATCAAACCGCACCATCAACGCGGTACGCGCAGAAGCCGACAAGTGGCGCGCGCCGCCCGAGACCCGGTGGCGGGTGACGGCGGAAGCCGCACGTCTGCTGCGCCACTGCGGGACCAAGACTTTGCCGGCATCCAGCCCCCGTTTCTGTCAGATCGAGGCGGTCGAGACCGCGATCTGGCTCACCGAGGTTGCACCGCACGCGGGCAAGAACGGTCAGCGCTTCATCGAGCACTTCGCCAACGCCAACGCCGAGGCCAACCCAGGGCTGCTTCGTGTCGTGCTCAAGCTCGCCACCGCGCAGGCAAGACCACGCCAATGGCGATGTTGATCGCGTGGCAGACGATCAACGCCGCCCGTTACCCGATGATCATTCAGACCTTGGCTTGCGTCGCGGGTACAACGAGAATCGCTTTCACGGCTGATCAAACTTTCGCAATCAATCACCTCGGGGACGAGGTGATGAAGGTGTTCCGGGCGGTGTAGCCCGAGGGCCGGGCGCGATCGCCAGCCCTCATTGCCCAACTCAGTAGCCGACCGTGAACCGCTTCCGCGAGTGCGCGGGCTTTTCCAACTCGTCGATCATCGCCGCCGCGTAGTCCTGCAGCGAGATGCGGCTCTGACCGTCGGCACCGACCAGCAGCTGGTCGCCGCCGAGGCGGAACTGGCCGGTGCGCGTGCCAGGTTCGAGGTAGGCCGAGGGGCTGAGGAAGGTCCAGTCGAGCGTCGGCTCGGCGCGCAGCAGGTCCAGCGCCGCGCGCGCGCCAGCGGCGGTTGCCTTCCACTCCGCGGGGAACTCCGGCGTGTCGAGCAGTTGCACGCCGGGCGCCACTTCCAGGCTGGCGGCGCCGCCCACCACGAGCAGGCGGGGGACGCCCGCGGCCTTGGCGGCATCGATGATCGAGCGCATGCCGCGCATGTAGTAGTCGTAAACCTCCGCCTGCGCATGGCCGCTGAAGGCGCTGATCACCGCATCGTAGCCGCGCAACCGGCCGGCGAGCGCGGCGGTGTCGAGCGCATCGGTTTGCAGCGCAGTGAGCCCGGGGCGGGCGGTGAGCTTTTCCGGATGGCCGACCAGCGCGGTGACCAGGTGACCGCGGGCGAGGGCTTCGTCGAGGAGGGCGGATCCGATGTAGCCGCTGGCGCCGATGAGGACGATGTTCATGTGTGTGCTCCTTTGCGTGGATGAGGTGTTCGGGTGAACGCATCATCGCAAGCGCGATTGATTCAATAAACAGCAACAGCGGTAATTAGCTGTTATCAAAAATTTGACGGTAAGCTGTTCGACCGATTTATCCGGGCGGGAATGCCATGGCGCGTGTCGACGACCTTGATCTCAACAGCCTGTTGATCTTCGCCGCGGTGGCGGAGGCGGGAGGCTTCACCGCCGCGGCCGATCGCCTCGGCACCAGCAAGGCGCGGTTGAGCCTGGTCATTGCCCGCCTCGAGCGCCGACTCGGGACCACGCTGTTCAGCCGCACCACCCGCCGCGTCACCCTGACCGAGGCAGGCGAGGCGCTTCAGGCGCGCTGCGTGCCGTTGCTGCGCGAGGCGCATGCGGTATTGGCCGAGCTGGCTGCGGGCGACGGGGCGGAGCTGGCCGGCACGCTTCGCCTCACCGCCTCGGTGGATCTGGCCACCCATGCGCTGGCGGGTGTGGTCGCCGCCTTCAGCGCGCACCATCCGCGCCTGCAGATCGAACTGCGCACCAGTGACCGTGTGGTGGATCTGGTGCAGGAAGGGCTGGATCTCGGCCTGCGCATGGGGTGGTTACGCGACTCCACGCTGCGGGCCACCCGGCTGGGCGCGTTCGAGCAGTACGTGGTGAGTTCGCCCGCTTACCTCGCGCGCCACCCGCAGCCCACGGCGCCGGAGGATCTGGCGCACCATGCCTGGGTGGCGCTGACGCTGCTGCCCACGCCACTGACCTGGACCTTCGTGCATGCAGGTGACACTCGCAGCGTGCGCATGAACGCGGTGCTGCGCACGGATTCGGCAGCCACCTTGCGCGCACTGCTGCGCCACGGCGCGGGCGTGTCGGTGCTGGACCAGTTGAATGCCGAGGCCGCCATCGCCAATGGCGAGCTGGTGCGCCTGCTGCCGGCGTGGAAATTGCCGCTCGGCGGCATCTACGCGGTGCATCCGCCGGGGCGGCATGTACCTGCCAAGGTGCGCGCCTTCATCGACTTCTGTCGCGGCATGTTTCCGTCCACAGCATAGCGGCTGCCGCGCGCAGCCGATCCATCACGGGCTGCACCAGACCCAGGCATGTGCGCCACGAGGTTTCGTCGAGCGATTGCAGTGCTGCCATAAGTCCATGTTTAGGCGCGATTATTCCGTGAAACATCGGCCTGGTACGCTAGGCTTGCAGCGTGCTTGGGCGTAGAATGCGCGGTTCTTCCCGGTTTCCAGTGCGGTACGTTTGATGCTCTACTCCACCCGTTTCGATGTCATCGTGGTCGGCGGCGGTCACGCCGGGACCGAGGCCGCGCTTGCCGCGGCGCGCATGGGCGCAGCCACGCTGCTGCTCACCCATAACATCGAGACGCTCGGCGCGATGAGCTGCAACCCCTCGATCGGCGGCATCGGCAAGGGCCACCTGGTCAAGGAGGTCGACGCGCTCGGCGGCGCGATGGCCGCGGCCACCGACGAGGGCGGCATCCAGTTCCGCATCCTCAATGCCTCCAAGGGCCCGGCGGTGCGCGCCACCCGCGCCCAGGCCGATCGCGTGCTTTACAAGGCGGCGATCCGCCGCCGGCTGGAGAATCAGCCGAACCTGCGGCTGTTCCAGCAGGCGGTGGACGACCTCACCGTGGTGGGCGACCGCGTCACCGGCGTGGTCACCCAGATCGGCCTGCGCTTCGAGGCACCGACGGTGGTGCTGACCGCGGGCACCTTCCTCAACGGCCTGGTGCACGTGGGGATGCAGAATTACGCCGCCGGACGCGCGGGCGATCCGCCGGCGATCTCGCTCGGCGCGCGCCTCAAGGAGCTGAAGCTGCCGCAGGGCCGCTTGAAGACCGGCACGCCGCCGCGGCTGGACGCGCGCTCGATCGACTTTTCGGTGATGACCGAGCAGCCGGGTGACGACCCGGTGCCGGTGTTCAGCTTCCTCGGCAATGCCGCACAGCATCCGCGCCAGCTGCCGTGCTGGATGACGCAGACCAACGCGCGCACGCATGACGTGATCCGCGCCAACCTCGACCGCTCGCCGATGTATTCCGGGGTGATCGAGGGCGTCGGGCCGCGCTACTGCCCCTCGATCGAGGACAAGATCCATCGCTTCGCCGACAAGGACAGCCACAACATCTTCCTCGAGCCCGAAGGCCTGGCGACGCACGAGATATACCCCAACGGGATCTCGACGTCCTTGCCCTTCGACGTGCAGTTGCAGATCGTGCGCAGCATCCGCGGCCTGGAGAGCGCCCACATCCTGCGCCCGGGTTACGCGATCGAGTACGACTACTTCGACCCGCGCAACCTCAAGTCCTCGCTCGAGACCAAGTCGATCGGCGGCCTGTTCTTCGCCGGCCAGATCAACGGCACTACCGGCTACGAGGAGGCCGCCGCGCAGGGCCTGCTCGCCGGCGCCAATGCCGCGCTGCAGGTGCAGGGCTTTGATCCCTGGTGCCCGCGCCGCGACGAGGCCTACCTCGGCGTGCTGGTGGACGACCTGATCACCCGCGGCGTGTCCGAGCCCTACCGCATGTTCACCTCGCGCGCCGAGTATCGGTTGAGCTTGCGCGAGGACAACGCCGACCTGCGCCTGACCGAGAAGGGCCGCGAGCTCGGCCTGGTGGACGACGAACGCTGGGAAGCCTTCTGCACCAAGCGCGAGGCGATCGAGCGCGGCACGGCGCAGCTCAAGGCGGCGTGGGCGCGGCCGGAGGCGATTCCGGTGGACGACCAGCAGCGCGTGCTCGGCAAGGCGCTCGAGCGCGAGCAGCGCTACTTCGAGCTGCTGCGCCGGCCGGAGACGAGCTATGAATCGCTGATGAGCCTGCCCGGCGCGCCCGACGAGCGCGAGACCGACCCGCAGGTCATCGAGCAGATCGAGATCGCCGCCAAGTACCAGGGCTACATCGACCGCCAGCAGGAAGAGGTGGCGAAGCAGGCCCAGGCCGAGGCCACACGCCTGCCGGTGGAGCTCGACTACGCGCAGGTGCGTGGCCTGTCCAGGGAAGTGCAGCAGAAGCTCGACCAGCACAAGCCCGAGACCATCGGCCAGGCCGGCCGCATCCAGGGCGTGACCCCGGCGGCGATCTCGCTGCTGCTGGTGTGGCTCAAGCGCCGCGACCTCGCGGCGCGCGTGGGCGCTGCCGCGCCCGAGGCCGCGAAGCCGGCAAACGGGGCCGAAGACGTGGCACGGAGGCCGGCGGCATGAGCGCGTGCGAATGGCGCCTGGAAGGCAGGCGTGCCGCCTCCCCGGGGAAGGGATCGCGCCATGACGGGGGGGAAGCGCGGTGAGCGGACGCCTGCAGCCTTACGCCACCCAACTCGCTGACGGCATCGCCGCGCTCGGCCTCGCCCTGCCGCTGGAAACCGTCGACCGCCTGCTCGCCTTCGGCGAACTGCTGCTGAAGTGGAACAAGGTCTACAACCTCACCGCGATCCGCAATCCGCAGGAGCTGATCACTCACCACCTGCTCGATTCGCTCGCGGTGCTGCCCTACCTGGAGACGCTGAACCGGCTCGCCGACATCGGCTCCGGCGGCGGCCTGCCAGGGGTGGCGCTGGCGATCGTGCGCCCGGCGCTGGTGGTGATTTCGATCGAGACCGTGGGCAAGAAGGCGAGCTTCCAGCAGCAGGCAAAGATTGAACTCGGGCTGGGAAATTTCAGCGTGGTGAACAAGCGCGTGGAGCAGGTGCAGGCCGATGCGCTGCCCGGTGGTGCGGCCGAAGGCGTGATTTCGCGGGCGTTTTCCAGCCTGGCGGATTTCGTGAACCTCTCCGGCCATCTGAGCGCCGCGGGCGGCGCGCTGTATGCGATGAAGGGCGTGAACCCGGTCGACGAGGTCGCCGCGCTGCCAGCGGGATGGGGGGTGGTCGAGACCCATGCGCTGCGCGTGCCTGGGCTGGACGCAGAGCGTCATCTGCTGGTCATCCGTCGCGCGTGACACTGGCGGGGCCGAGGCCACGGCGCCCTGCGTGCTTCGGGCGGGGGGGGGGCGGGCCGGGTCGATGCTTTCGAACATTCGTCGGCGGGGAAAGACATCGCCTCTGTTGCGCTGCCGCATTGAAGTACACTCCGGGTTTCGCGCGCCGCGCGCGTTCCCCAGCAAATGGAATAGCCTGATTCGACCATGGCCAAGATTTTCTGCGTCGCCAACCAGAAAGGCGGGGTGGGCAAGACCACCACCTGCGTCAACCTCGCCGCCGCCCTGCAACAGGCCGGGCAGCGCGTGCTGCTGATCGACCTCGACCCGCAGGGCAACGCCACCATGGGCAGCGGGATCGACAAGCGCGGGCTGAAGAGCTCGGTTTATCACCTGCTCGTCGGCATGGTCGACCTCGCCGGCGTGCGCGTCACTTCCCCCACTGGCGGCTACGACGTGCTGCCCGCCAACCGCGACCTCGCCGGTGCCGAGGTCGAGCTGGTCAACCTCGACCAGCGCGAGAAGCGCCTGCGCAATGCGCTTGCGCCCTTCACCGACGACTACGATTTCGTCCTCATCGACTGCCCGCCCTCGCTGTCGATGCTCACCCTCAACGGTCTGTGCTGCGCCACCGGCGTGATCATCCCGATGCAGTGTGAGTACTACGCGCTCGAGGGGCTGTCCGACCTGGTGAACACGATCAAGAAGGTGCACGCAAACCTCAATCGCGACCTCAAGATCATCGGCCTGCTGCGTGTGATGTTCGATCCGCGCGTGACCCTGCAGCAGCAGGTGTCGACCCAGCTCGAGGGCCACTTCGGCGACAAGGTGTTCCGCGCCATCGTGCCGCGCAACGTGCGCCTTGCCGAGGCGCCCAGCCACGGCATGCCCGGCGTGGTGTTCGACAAGGCAGCCAAGGGCGCCCAGGCTTACATGGCCTTTGCGCACGAGATGATCGAACGCGCGCAGACCTTCTGACTTCCGGAGCCGACATGAACAAACCCAGACTCAAGGGCCTCGGCCGCGGACTTGATGCGCTGCTCGCCGCCAATCAGGAAGACGAGGCCGACAAGGGCGAGCTGCAGTCGCTGCCCACCATCGCGCTGCAGCCGGGCAAGTACCAGCCGCGCACGCGCATGGATCCGGGTTCCCTGGAAGAGCTCGCGGCCTCGATCAAGGCGCAGGGCATCATGCAGCCGATCATGGTGCGCCCGGTGGGCGAGGACGCCTACGAGATCATCGCCGGCGAGCGGCGCTGGCGTGCGTCGCAGATCGCCGGGCTGGCCGAGGTGCCCTGCCTGGTGCGCGAGATCCCCGACGAGGCCGCGCTGGCGATGTCGCTGATCGAAAACATCCAGCGCGAGGACCTCAACCCGCTCGAGGAAGCCGGCGGCATCCAGCGCCTGATCGACGAGTTCGCCATGACCCACCAGCAGGCAGCCGACGCGGTCGGCCGCTCGCGCCCGGCGGCGTCGAACCTGCTGCGCCTGCTCAACCTCGCCAGGCCGGTGCAGGAGTTGCTGATGGCGGGCGACCTCGACATGGGGCACGCGCGTGCGCTGCTGCCACTCGACGGTGCCAGCCAGATCCAGCTCGCCAACCAGGTCGCCGCGCGCCAGCTCTCGGTGCGCGAAACCGAGCGCCTGGTGCAGCAGGTCCTCAATCCGCGCCAGAAGAAGCCCGCCGTCCAGCCCGACCGCGACCTGATGCGGCTGGAGGAAGAAGTGTCGGATGCGATCGGTGCCACGGTGAAGATCAAGGCGAACAAGAAGGGTGCCGGCGAGCTCACGATCCGCTTCGGCAGCCTCGACCAGCTCGACGGCGTCCTCGGCAGGCTGCGTTGACGCAGCTCGCGCGAGCGACCATTTCAGGGCCCCTGTGTTTGATGACTTCTATAAGACAGCAAATGTACTCGTTCTCCGATGTTGCGCCGCATCCAAGGTTTGACTTTGCTGCGGTTAACCCCTACCATCCGCGGGATTTCAGGCGGTCGCGGGCGCCTTCGACGTGCGCGCGATAACACCGGATGCTTAAAGCTGTCATACTGCAGGTTGCTGCGACGCTCGTCGCAGTGCTCCTATCGGGAGCGCTGTTCGGGGTGCGCGGGGCGATTTCCGCCGCAGGTGCAGGGTTGGCATGCGTGCTGCCGGCTGGTTTGTTTGCGATGCGCCTCGCGGCCATCACACGCAAGACTGGTACGGCGACTGTGACCGCTTTCGTCGCAGGCGAGTTCATCAAGATCGCCTCGATTGTGGGACTGTTGGTGCTGGTGTGGGCCGTTTATCCTGACCTCCACTGGGGGGGTATGCTGATCGGTCTCATCCTGGCGCTTAAGGCGAATTTGTTTGCATTTTTGGTAAAGACCTGACCATGGCTACAGAAGGGCACGCCCCCACCGCATCCGAGTACGTCATTCATCACCTGACGCACCTCAACAACACCGGCCACGCGCAAGAAAACATCGTGGACTGGAGTGTCATCAATATCGACTCGATGTTCTACTCGATCGTCATTGGTGCGCTCACCGTCTTCGTGTTGTGGCTTGCCGCACGGAAGGCCACTTCAGGCGTCCCCGGCCGTTTCCAGGGGGTCGTCGAAATTCTCGTCGACATGGTCGCCGATCAGGCCAAGGGCATCGTCCATAGCGCCGAGTCGCGCCGTTTCGTGGCCCCGCTGGCGCTCACCGTTTTCATCTGGATCTTCCTGATGAACGCGATGGACCTGCTGCCCGTCGATCTGCTGCCGCGCATCTGGGAAGGCATGTACGCCGCCGGTGGCGGTGATCCGGCCCATGCATACATGCGTGTGGTTCCGACCGCCGACCTCTCTGCCGCACTCGGCATGTCCACCGGCGTGCTCCTGCTCTGCCTGTACTACAACATCAAGATCAAGGGTATTGGCGGCTGGGTGCATGAGCTCTTCACCGCGCCCTTCGGCAACCACCCGCTGCTTTATCCGATCAACTTCGCGATGCAGATGATCGAGTTCGTCGCCAAGACCGTCTCGCACGGCATGCGACTGTTCGGCAACATGTACGCCGGCGAGCTGATCTTCATCCTGATCGCGCTGCTCGGCAGCACCGCCACCGTGTTCGGCTTCCTCGGCCATGTGATCGCGGGCTCGATCTGGGCGATCTTCCATATCCTGATCATCACCCTCCAGGCCTTCATCTTCATGATGCTGACCCTGGTGTATGTCGGTCAGGCGCACGAGAGCCACTAAGCTTCGGTCTCAACTTCAACGTAGTACCTGGTTTTTAAACTCACCTTCCCCACTAAGGAGTTGTCATGGAAAACGTTCTGGGTTTTGTTGCTCTGGCTGCTGGTCTGATCATCGGTCTGGGTGCCATCGGTGCTTGTATCGGTATCGGTATCATGGGTTCCAAGTACCTCGAGGCTTCCGCTCGCCAGCCCGAACTGATGAACGCCCTGCAGACCAAGATGTTCCTGCTCGCCGGTCTGATCGATGCCGCGTTCCTGATCGGTGTCGGTATCGCCATGATGTTCGCCTTCGCCAACCCGTTCCAGCTCTGATCGGTTCGAGTTCATCCTTTTTTGAACCAACCTGAGGGCCAAGAACCGTGAATTTGAACGCAACCCTGATAGCCCAGCTCGTTGTGTTCTTCATTCTGGCGTGGTTCACGATGAAATTCGTGTGGCCGCCCATCGTGAAGGCACTGGACGAGCGTGCGAACAAGATCGCAGACGGGCTGGCAGCTGCGGACAAGGCCAAGGCCGATCTGGCACTCGCCGAGAAGAAGGTCGTCGAGGAACTGCGCAAGGCCCGCGAATCCGCGGGTGACGTGCGGTCCTCTGCTGAAAAGCAGGCGAGCCACCTGATCGACGATGCCCGCGCCGAAGCCAGCCGCATCATCGCCGCCGCGCGTGAGGCTGCCGAGCAGGAAGCCGGTGCTGCCGCACAGCGTGCCAAGGAAGCCTTGCGCGACCAGGTCGCACACCTGGCTGTCGCCGGTGCCGAAAAGATCCTGCGCCGCGAAATCGACACCAAGGTGCATGCGGAACTGCTTGCCAACCTGAAACAGGAACTGCAATAAGTCATGGCCGAGAACGTCACCATCGCGCGCCCCTATGCGGATGCCGCCTTCGAGCTGGCCCGCGGGGCAGGTGCGCTGGGGCCTTGGTCGGAAGCGCTGGATCGGTTTGCCCTCGTGGCGGTCGATTCAAGCATGAAGGCGTGCTTCAACGATCCCAAACTGTCCGCCGAGCAGCTCTATCAGCTCATGCTGGGCGTCTCGGGTGATCTGACCGCCGAACAGCAGAACTTCGTCCGCGTCCTCGTGGAAAACGAACGACTGCAGGTGCTTCCGGAGATCCGTGACCTGTTCGTTGCTCTCAAGAACGAACACGAAGGCGTCCTCGAGGCGGAAATCGCCTCTGCCTTCCCGCTTGACGACGCTGCGCTGGCCGCGTTGAAGGCGGACCTTGAAGCTCGCTTCAAGGCCGCCATCAACTTTACGGTCACCCTCGCCCCCGAACTCATCGGTGGGGTCCGCATCGCCGTCGGCGACGAAGTCATCGACGCCTCGGTCCGCGGCAAGCTCGCGAACATGGCCGCTGCGCTCAAGAACTAGGAGTTATCGCAAAATGCAACTCAACCCCTCTGAAATCAGTGATCTGATCAAGAGCCGGATTCAGAACCTGCAGCTCGCCGCCACGTCGCGTAACGAGGGCACGGTGGTTTCCGTCACTGACGGTATCACCCGCGTCCACGGCCTCACCGACGTCATGCAGGGCGAGATGCTGGAGTTTCCCGGCAACACGTACGGCATGGCTCTGAACCTCGAGCGTGACTCCGTGGGCGCGGTGGTTCTCGGTGAATACGAGCACATCACCGAAGGCGACACCGTCAAGGCCACCGGGCGCATTCTCGAAGTGCCCGTCGGCCCCGAGCTGATTGGCCGCGTCGTGAACGCGCTCGGTCAGCCGATCGACGGCAAGGGCCCGATCAACGCCAAGCTCACCGACAAGATCGAAAAGGTCGCGCCGGGCGTTATCGCCCGTCAGTCCGTTTCGCAGCCGGTGCAGACCGGCCTGAAGTCGGTCGACGCCATGGTGCCGATCGGCCGCGGCCAGCGCGAGTTGATCATCGGCGACCGTCAGACCGGCAAGACCGCGGTCGCTGTCGACGCGATCATCAACCAGAAGGGCCAGGACATGTACTGCGTGTACGTGGCCATCGGCCAGAAGGCCTCGACCGTCGCCAACGTGGTGCGCAAGCTCGAAGAGAACGGCGCGATGGAATTCACCATCGTCGTCGCAGCGACCGCGTCCGAGTCCGCTGCCATGCAGTACCTGGCTGCCTACGCCGGCTGCACCATGGGCGAATACTTCCGCGACCGCGGGATGGACGCCCTGATCGTTTATGACGACCTGACCAAGCAGGCCTGGGCTTATCGCCAAGTTTCGCTGCTGCTGCGCCGTCCGCCGGGCCGTGAAGCTTACCCGGGCGACGTGTTCTACCTGCACTCGCGCCTGCTCGAGCGCGCCGCGCGCGTGAACGCAGACTACGTCGAGAAGTTCACCAACGGCGAAGTCAAGGGCAAGACCGGTTCGCTGACCGCCCTGCCGATCATCGAGACCCAGGCCGGCGACGTGTCCGCGTTCGTTCCGACCAACGTCATCTCGATTACCGACGGTCAGATCTTCCTCGAGACCGACCTCTTCAACGCCGGTATCCGACCCGCCATCAACGCCGGTATCTCGGTGTCGCGTGTGGGTGGTGCAGCGCAGACCAAGGTCATCAAGAAGCTTTCCGGTGGTATCCGTACCGACCTCGCCCAGTACCGCGAACTCGCTGCTTTCGCGCAGTTTGCTTCCGATCTGGACGATGCGACCCGCAAGCAGCTCGAGCGCGGCCGCCGCGTGACCGAGCTGATGAAGCAGGCTCAGTACTCGCCGATGTCGATCGCCGACATGGCCATCGTGCTGTATGCGGTGAACAACGGCTACTTCGATGACGTCGATATTGCCCGTATCCTGGCTTGCGAAGCCGCGATGCTGCAGTTCGTCAAGACCAAGAAAGCCGATCTGGTCTCCTCGATCCTGAGCAAGAAGGAACTCGACGCCGACGGCGAAAAGACCCTGGCTGCCACGATCGCCGAGTTCAAGAAGAGCTGGGCCTAAGGCCGGCGAGGGAGACGGAATATGGCTAGCGGTAAGGAAATCCGTACCAAGATCAAGAGCGTGCAAAACACGCGCAAGATCACCAAGGCCATGGAGATGGTGGCTGCGTCCAAGATGCGCAAGGCGCAGGACCGGATGCGTGCCGCCCGTCCCTTTGCCGAGAAGATCCGCCGACTCGCCGCGAACCTGTCCCAGGCCAATGTGACCGACTACAAGCACCCGTTCCTGGTCCGCAAGGACCAGGTGAAGCGGGTGGGCTTGATCCTGGTGACCACCGACAAGGGTTTGTGCGGTGGCCTCAACACCAACGTCCAGCGTATCGCACTCAGCGCGATGAAGGACTGGGAGTCCTCGGGCGTGACCGAGATCCGTGCCTGCGCCATCGGCAACAAGGGTCTGGGCTTCATGCAGCGCATGGGCGCCAAGGTGGTGTCGAACGTCACTCAGCTGGGTGACACGCCGCACCTGGAAAGGCTGATCGGTCCGGTCAAGGTCATGCTCGACGCGTTCCAGAACGACGAGCTCGACGCGGTGTACGTGGCTTACACCCGCTTCATCAACACGATGAAGCAGGAACCGGTGCTCGAGCAGTTGCTGCCGCTCACCGGCGAAAAGCTGGGCACGCCCGACAGCTCCTGGGACTACCTCTACGAGCCGGATCCGCAGGTCGTCATCGACGAGCTGCTGGTGCGCTACGTCGAGGCGCTGGTGTACCAGGCAGTGGCCGAGAATATGGCATCCGAACAGAGCGCGCGCATGGTGGCAATGAAGGCCGCTTCCGACAATGCCAAGAACGTGATTGGCGAACTGCAGTTGGTCTACAACAAGACCCGCCAGGCCGCGATCACGAAAGAGCTGTCGGAAATCGTCGGCGGCGCCGCCGCGGTGTAACGGATTATTGATTTAAGGATATGACGATGAGTCAAGGTACGATCGTTCAGTGCATCGGCGCCGTGGTGGACATCCAGTTCCCGCGTGATTCGATGCCCAAAGTGTATGACGCCCTGAAGCTCGAGGACGTGGCCGACTCCTTCGCCGAAGCAAATCTGACCCTCGAGGTTCAGCAGCAACTCGGTGACGGCGTGGTGCGTACGATTGCGATGGGTTCTTCCGACGGCCTGCGCCGCGGCATGAAGGTTGCGAACACCGGCAAGCAGATCTCCGTGCCGGTCGGCATGGGCACGCTCGGCCGCATCATGGACGTCCTGGGTCGCCCGATCGACGACGCCGGCCCGATCGAGACCGACGAACTGCGCGCGATTCACCAAAAGGCGCCGAAGTTCGACGAGCTGTCCCCGTCGGTGGAACTGCTCGAGACCGGCATCAAGGTCATCGACCTGATCTGCCCGTTCGCCAAGGGTGGCAAGGTGGGTCTGTTCGGTGGCGCCGGCGTCGGCAAGACCGTGAACATGATGGAGCTGATCAACAACATCGCGAAGCAGCACTCCGGTCTGTCTGTGTTCGCTGGCGTGGGTGAGCGTACTCGTGAGGGTAACGACTTCTATCACGAGATGAAGGACTCCAACGTTCTCGACAAGGTCGCGATGGTGTTCGGGCAGATGAACGAGCCCCCGGGCAACCGTCTGCGTGTGGCGCTGACTGGCCTGACCATGGCTGAGCGCTTCCGTGACGAAGGCCGCGACATCCTGTTCTTCGTGGATAACATCTACCGCTACACCCTTGCCGGTACCGAAGTGTCCGCGCTGCTGGGTCGTATGCCTTCCGCGGTGGGTTACCAGCCGACGCTGGCGGAAGAAATGGGCCGTCTGCAGGAGCGCATCACCTCCACCAAGGTCGGCTCGATCACCTCGATCCAGGCCGTGTATGTGCCAGCGGACGACTTGACTGACCCGTCGCCTGCCACCACCTTCCTGCACCTCGACTCCACCGTCGTGCTGTCGCGTGACATCGCCGCCCTGGGTATCTACCCGGCCGTCGATCCGCTCGACTCCACCTCGCGCCAGCTCGATCCGCTGGTCGTGGGCGAGGAACATTACAACGTGGCGCGTCAGGTCCAGATGACGCTGCAGAAGTACAAGGAACTGCGCGACATCATCGCGATTCTGGGTATGGACGAACTGTCGCCGGATGACAAGCTCGCCGTTGCCCGCGCGCGCAAGATTCAGCGTTTCCTGTCGCAGCCCTTCCACGTCGCGGAAGTGTTCACCGGTTCGCCCGGCAAGTACGTCTCGCTGAAGGACACCATCGCCGGCTTCAAGATGATCGTCAGTGGCGAACTGGACAACCTGCCGGAACAGGCTTTCTACATGGTCGGCAGCATCAACGAGGCCATCGAGAAGGCGAAGAAGCTGCAGTAATTCTCCCGACTGCGCGACACTGAGGTGTCGCGCAGATTTGAAAAGGAAACACTATGGCTATGACGGTTCACGTCGACATCGTCAGCGCGGAAGAGCAGATCTTCTCCGGGCTGGCCGAATTTGTCGCCCTGCCTGGTGAGGCGGGTGAACTCGGCATTCTGCCCGGCCACATGCCGCTGATGACCCGGATCAAGCCGGGTGCGGTGCGGGTCAAGGTTCCGAATCAGGCGGAAGAAGAGCTTGTTTTCGTTGCTGGTGGTTTGCTGGAGGTTCAGCCGGGTCTCGTGACGGTGCTCGCTGATACGGCAATTCGTGGTCACGATCTGGACGAGGCGAAAGCGCTGGAGGCCAAGAAGCGTGCCGAAGAGGTAATGGCCAACCAGACCGCCCGCCTGGATTACGCCAAGGCTCAGGCGGAACTCATGGAAGCGGTGGCACAACTCGCCGCCATCCAGCGCTTGCGCAAGCGTGGTCACTGAGACGGGGGGCTGGAAACGGCGCCTTGGCAAGAAAAAGCAGCTCGAAGAGCTGCTTTTTTGTTGGTGCGCTCCTCATGGGCACACCCGCGCCACGTCGAGGAGGCTCAAGGTTTGCCGCTCGCACGGTCTCGAACGGCACGGTGCTTCACCGCGCTGTGTGCGTCGCCACATCCGCAACGGAACAAGCTGACATTCAGCAGCGCCTTTCCAGCCGTGCCACGCGCTTGTCAAGGCGCGCGACACCGTCGCGCAGGGTCACGACCTCATCCGCGAGCGCCGGCAGTGCCTTGCGTGCGACGAGCACGGGCGACTCCTCGGTGAGGTATTCGGCGACACTACCGCCTGCCCGTTCGAGCGAGCGCCGGCCTTCGCCGATTACATGCCGCCCACCCTCGATGAGGCGGTGCGCCGCGATGTCGCCAACGATACGCGCCAAGTCCTCCTCGGCATCCCAGTGCAGGTGGCGGAAGACAAAGCCGAGCGCCTCGGCAAACTCGGCATTGCCCTCGATGCGCACGTGGCGCATCGCGCTCTCGAGCCCGTCGGCAAGCAGCCGCGGAAGGTCGGCGATCGCGAGGCGCAGCGTGACCTCGGGGGCGTCTCCATCGCTCCATTCGGCAAGATGGCCGTCAGCGGCGATCGAGAAGTCGATCTCGAGTGCCGGTGCGAATGCCAGTCGTGCTGTCCGCCCGGCGTGTGGAGTCAGGCGCTGGCGCGCCCATCCGGCTTGCGACAACAGGTGATTGGCGGCCGACAGGAACAGGCTGGAGATCATGGTTGCACTCCGGGTGAGGGGGGCTCTGGGGGGCAGGGCCCTAACATTGCTCTTGGCCTGTCGAGCCGGAGCCTCTCCGAACGCGCGCTGGCGCGCTCCAGGCCGACAATGCAGAGGGCCTGCCGGCTTCTCATGGGAGCAGACGGCAGGCCCGGATCGGGGGCTGACGCGGCCGGTGACCGCGTCGTGGGTGCGCTTCAGGCTCAGTGAGACTGTTGGATGCCCGCAACGAGCCAGCCACCGTTACCGGCGAGCGGCTTGGTGAGGTGCCAGATCTCGGTGAAGGTGTCCGGCGCAGCGTCTGCGTCCTCGCGCAGCAGTCCGGAGAAACGGACGCTGGCGATGTAGCGGCCACCTTCCTCAGCAACGTCGATCACCTGCGCGTCGAGTTCAACCACATCGGTACGTTGAGCAGCACCGCGGCGCTCATTGATCTGCATGCACAACTCGGCGAACACTTCGGGCGTGGTGAATTCGCGCAGGTCGTCGAGGTTGGACGCATCGTTGGCGGCCTGGAGGCGGATGAAGTTCAGCTTGGCCTGGCGAGCGAAGCCTTCGGCATCGAAACCGGAAGCGATTGCCTTGTCGAGGCCGCTTGGTGCTGATGCAGGACCGCCGGCGACGGGCTGGTTGGCCTCGAAGCGCGGCGCGGGGACCTGAGCGGCGCTCGCAGGTGCGCCGGCGGCGTATTGCAGTCCACCCTTGACCGGCGCAGCGGCGTTCGCCCCGCGGCGGAAAATCAGGCGGAATACGAAGAAGGCCGCTGCCGCGAGGAGCAGGATCATCACGAAGTTGGCAAAGCCTTCGCCGAGGCCGAGATGCGAGAACAGGGCGGCAAGGCCGAGACCTGCAGCCAGACCGGCGATCGGACCCATCCAGGAGCGCTTCGGCTGGGCGGCAGCGGCGGCTGCGCCGGCGGCAGGAGCCTGTTGTGGTGCGGCGCTGGGCTGGCGCTGCTGAGTCGGCGGGGTCGCCTGTCGCTGCATGCCAAAGCTGCTGCCACCGCCGAGACGCTTCGCCTCGGCTTCGGTGGCGACGAAGCCGAAGGACATCACGGCGAGGATCAGGGTGAGGAAAAAGTGCTTCATCTGTCGGGGTCTCCTGGTTCAGATCTTGTAACCGCGGTGCAGGGCGACGACGCCGGCACTCAGGTTGAAGTAATCGACCCGTCCGAAGCCGGCTTGTTCCATCATCGTTTTCAATTCTTCCTGGCTGGGGTGCATGCGGATCGATTCGGCGAGATAACGGTAACTGTCGGGGTCGTTCGCGACCTTCCCGCCCATCCAGGGTAACAGCTTGAAGGAGTAAAGGTCGTAGATCGGCGACAGCGGCTTCCAAACCCGCGAAAACTCCAGCACCAGCAGTCGTCCGCCCGGGCGCAACACGCGCTGCATTTCGGCGAGGGCGACGTCCTTGTGGGTCATGTTGCGCAGGCCGAAGGCCACGGTGACGCAGTCGAACCAGTCGTCGGGGAAGGGCAGCTTCTCGCCATTGCACTGCGCCACGGGCATCGCAAAGCCGTGGTCGATCATGCGGTCGCGACCACGCGCGAGCATCGCGTGGTTGATGTCGGTCAGCCAGACCTGCCCGCTGCGCCCGACCCGGCGCGCAAACGCGAGCGAGAGGTCGGCCGTGCCGCCGGCGACGTCAAGCACGCGATCGCCGTCGCGCACGCCGGAGACCTGGATAGTGAAATGCTTCCACAGGCGGTGCAGGCCGAACGACATGAGGTCGTTCATCACGTCGTACTTCTGCGCCACCGAGGAGAACACCTCGGCAACCTTTTTTTCCTTGAGTTCCTCGGCTACCGTCTCGAAGCCGAAGTGGGTCGTCTTGTCGCTCATCATGTTGCTCAGTGGTGATGTCCGCAGCCGCCTTTGGGCGCTGGCGGCGGGACCTTGGCGGGGTCGCGGGTGCCGCCCGCGCGCTCGAGGGCCTCGAGATAGTTGGCCCACAGCTCTGCCTGGTCGCGACCGATCGCGTACAGGTAGTCCCAGGAGTACAGGCCGCTGTCGTGACCGTCGGAGAAGGTGGGCTTCACGGCGTAGTTGCCGACCGGTGCGAGGTCGACGATATCCACGTCGCGCTTGCCCTGCTGCAAGGTCTCCTGCCCTGCGCCGTGCCCGCGTACCTCGGCCGAGGGTGAATACACACGCAGAAATTCGAACGGCAAGTCGAAGCGGCTGCCGTCGTCGAAGGCGACCTCAAGCCGCCTGGTGTCGCGATGCACGATGATGTCGGTGGGAATCGGGGTGTTTTCGTCGAGTCCGGCCATGGCTTCAGTCCGGTTGCAGGGGCCACAATCATACCCGAATCGCCGCGCGGCCGTTCCGGCAAGCCGTCGCTGCGGAGCGAGTGCCGCGCAGGTGCCAGGCATTGCACTTCGATGACGTGTCATGAAAGCGTCAAGGAGCTGCAATACACTTGGCGGGCCTTTCAGAGGGAGTCCCAGGCATGCCAGCGAACATACTGCTCGTGGAAGACGAACCGGCAATCCAGGAACTGATCGCCGCCAACCTAGCGCGCGCGGGTCATCACGTCGTGCGTGCGAACGACGCCGAGACGGCGCAGCGCATCGTGCGCGAAGCCCTGCCCGACCTCGTGCTGCTCGACTGGATGCTGCCAGGCGCCTCCGGTGTCGAGTTCGCCCGCCGCCTGCGCGCTGACGAACGCACCCGTGATATCCCGATCATCATGCTCACCGCGCGCGGCGAGGAGCAGGACAAGGTGACCGCGCTCGAGATCGGCGCCGACGACTACGTGACCAAGCCTTTCAGCCCGCGCGAGCTGGTCGCCCGCATCAAGGCGGTGCTGCGCCGGCGCGCGCCGCAGACCACCGAGGACGTGGTCGAACTCGGCGGCCTGCGCCTCGATCCGGCTACCCACCGGGTGAGCGCCGGTGAAACCGCGCTCGTGCTCGGGCCGACCGAATTCCGCCTGTTGCACTTCCTGATGACGCACCCCGAGCGCGTGCATTCCCGCGCGCAACTGCTCGACCAGGTGTGGGGCGACCACGTCTTCGTCGAGGAGCGCACGGTCGATGTGCATATCCGCCGCCTGCGCTGCGCGCTCGAACCGACTACGCACGACGCGCTGATCCAGACCGTGCGCGGCAGCGGCTATCGGCTCTCGGTGCAGGCTGTGCAGCCGGCGGCGGCGTCCTGAGCGCGCTGCGGTGATCCGGCGGCCGCTCGGCTACGTCACCCTCGGCGTTGCCCTGCCGCTTTTCGCCCTGGTCGTGCTCGCCGCGCTTGCCGCCTGGTATCGCGGGGCCGATGCCGCCCTCGCGCTGCTGGTGGTGGGGCTTATCGGCTGGACGATCATGCTGGCGCGCAACATGCGCCTGCTCGTCACCTGGGCACGGCAACCTGTGGGCACGCCGGCACCCCAGGCCGAGGGTTTGTGGGGCCAGGTCTTCGCCGAGCTCGGCGACCGCCTGCAGCGTGAGTGCGAGGTCAAGGAGCGACTGTCGGCGGAGCTCGGGCGCTTCCAGCAGGCAGCGCTGGCGATGCCCGACGGCGTGATCTACCTTGCTGACGACGACCTGATCGAATGGATGAATCCGATGGCGGAGCAGCACTTCGAGCTCGACCGCCGCAAGGATCTGCGTGTGGCCCTGCCCAGCATCGTGCGCCAGCCGGAGTTCGTCGACTATCTCGCTGCACGCGAATACGCCGAGCCGCTGGTGATGCGTTCGCTACGCAGGCGCGATCGCACGCTGCAGGTTCAGCTGATCGCCTTCGCCGGCAACCGGCGCATGGTGCTGTCGCGTGACGTGTCGCAACTCGAGCGCCTGGAGAACATGCGGCGCGATTTCGTCTCCAACGTGTCGCACGAACTGCGTACACCGCTCACCGTCGTGTGCGGATTCCTGGAGACGCTAAGCGACGGGCTCGACGATCTGAGCAGGGACGAGGTGATCCACTATCTGACCCTAGCCAGCGAGCAGTCGTCGCGCATGCAGCGGCTGATCGAGGAGCTGCTGACCCTTTCCGCGCTCGAGACCGGCGCACCGGCACCGGTCGAGGAGCGGGTGGATGCGGCCGCCCTGGTGCGCGAGGTGGCACGCGACTGCGAACTGCTGTCGGCAGGCCGCCATCGGGTGAGCCTGGTGCTGGAGGGCAGTGGCGAACTCATTGGCAGCCGCAAGGAGTTGCACAGCGCATTTTCCAATCTGGCGAGCAACGCGGTGCGCTACACCCCCGCGGGCGGGCACATCGAGCTCGGCTGGCGCACTGACGCGGCAGGTGCGGAGTTCTGGGTAGAAGATGACGGTATCGGCATCGACCCGGTACATATCCCGCGTCTCACCGAGCGCTTTTACCGCGTCGACCGCGGACGTTCGCGCGAGACCGGCGGCACCGGACTCGGCCTTGCGATCGTGAAGCACGTCACCACGCGACATCAGGGAGAGCTGTCGATCGACAGCGAGCCCGGCCGGGGCAGCCGATTTGCGCTGCGTTTTCCGCCGGCGCGGCTCAGCTCGGCGTGAGGTCCCCGTCGACCGGCTCGAAGCTGCACTGATCGAAGTTCGTCCCGCGCATCAGGAGTTTGGACAAACGCAAGGGCTGACGCGAGTCGCCATCCTGGATCTCGACGATGCGCCCGACCTTGAACCAGCCCGGGGGCAGCACCAGCGCTCCGGAGGACTTGAGGGCCGGCGAGGGCGGCAGCATGAAGGCCTGATGGAAAGGCTCGCGGCTGCCGGGTCGGGTCGACGCCCGGCGAATCCCGACCACGCGCGGGATACCCGGCAACACGTTGACGCCGACCTCGAGCGTGCCGTCGCTGCGGTACATCAGCCAGCTCAGATCGGCGATCAGCAGTTGCTCGGCGTCGGGCGGGCGGATGCCGACAAGCTGGTGGTGATCGAGGCGTGCGCCGTCGCTGGTGCGGCGCAGCTTGAAGCCGCCGACCGACTGGTCCACAAGATCCCAGCGTTCGCATTCCATGCCCAGATCGACGGCCTGACTTTGCCGCCTGCGGGTATCCGGGGTGCTGCCGTCGACGGTGGCCACGCGCTCGCCGAACGTGAGCAGCGAAATGTCGTCGCGCAGCGCGCGCGGCCGATTTTCGGCGACCGGCTGCTGAAAGAGTTCACCCTTGATCGCGTAGCCGATCGCCAGCCAGTCGCCGGTGAAATCGATCGCGCCGGACTTCAGCCGGCGCGGGAAGCGGCGACCCGACGCACCAAGACCCCAGGGGCGGTAGAGCGACAGCAGCAGGCGTGCGCTTGCGCTCGCCGAGCAGTCGGTGCCGAGGCCAAGCGAGGAGGGCTTGACCCCGCGCTTGAACTGGGCGAGGACGGCCTGGATCTGGGTGGCGAGCGCGCTGCCGTCGAAGCGCAGCAGCGTTGGTGTGCGCGCCAGCAGGCCGAGCGGGCGCAGGCCGCTGTCGCCGTCAGTGTCGATGCCGTAGCTGCTCGGCTTCTGACCCTCGAAGTCGGTGTCGAGGCTGCAATAGGGCGCGAAGCGCTGCGCCCAGCGCACCACCCAGGTGAGCTCGCGCTCGCTGCGGCCGTATGGGTTGGCGAGTTCGACGAGCAGGGTGGCGCAGTAGGTTTCGTGCGCGCTTTGCGCGCGCCAGACTTCGTTGAGCGGCTCGACCACGCGCACCTGGGCGAGGCCGCTACGCACCGCATCGTCGTAGCTGGCGTGCACCGCGTGCCACAGCCCGGGCGCAAGCTCGAGGTGGCCGCGGTAGTACTCGATCAGTGCCAGGCTCTCGTACAAGACCCGGCGCTGCGCGAGCAGTGCGCGCTGGTCCTCGAGGGTGCCTTCGCGGGCGTCTGCGTCGGCGATCCGCGCATAGGAGCGCGCCATCGCCTTCCAGAGACCCACGACGCGCGCGAGTGCATCGTCCTCCGCACGTCCGGGGGGCAGGGGGTGGGTGCTGTAGGTGCGCGCCATCTCGCCCTGCACGAAGGCCAGCGTCTCGCGTGCAGCCTCGAGCACCTCGAGGTGCTGGTTGGGCGCCGGGGCGGCTTCGAGCAGGCCTTCGAGAATGCGGGTGAGCGTCGCGTGCGTTGTCCGGAAATCGATCGGGTGCAGCTCATGCAGGAGCGCGAGGCAGGCGGCGGGTTGGCCAAAGTCCATGGAGTTGCTCATTGCTCAGTCTGGTCCGCCCGGGTGGAGCGCGCCATCGATCGCGCGCGCGAGCGCCACCGGGTCGGCGGCCGGATGGATCACCCCGTCGCGCTGGGGTGTGCCCCATACCGACTCGGGGAAGTGGCGGTCGTCACGGTAGCGCGGAATCACGTGCCAATGCAGATGCGGGACCATGTTGCCGAAGCTGGCGAGGTTGATCTTGTCGGGCTGGAGCAGGTTGCGCAAGGCCGCTTCGGTGGCCATGACCACGTCGAGCAGGTGGCGGCGGTCTGCCGCGGAGAGGTCGGTCATCTCGGCCACATGCTCTCCCCACACCACCCGGCAGAAGCCGGGATGGGCAATCTCATCGACCCGGATCACGCGGCAGCGGTCGTCCTCCCAGAGGGTTTGTCCGGACGGCAGGGCGCACAGGGGGCAATCCATTTCGGGTTCTCGGTCGGCTTTGGGCGAATGGTGACTTCAAATCTAGACGGCGGGGGCAAGGCGCGCGAGGAACTGTTACTCATCCGGTGGGATTGCCAGGCGCCCGTCGTGGGTAATCCTGGGCAACCGAGGTGGTTTCGCCGAGCGCGACCGGCTGGCCGTCGCGGAAGGCGATCAGGTTACCCGGCGGGATCTGCACCCACCGTTCGTTGTCGGTGAGCGGTGTTGTGGCGATCACCGCAACGCGGTCGTCGGCACCGGTGAGGCGGCGAAAGTCCACGGTCAGGTCCTCATCGGCCAGATGGGCTTCTGCGAAGGGCGCGCGCCGTGTCACGTAGCAGAGTCGTGACGAACAGTGCGCGAACAGCCAGTCGCCATCGGAGAGCAGGAAGTTGAATTCGCCTCGGCTGCCGATCTCGAGCGCCAGCGCACGCAGCGCCGCATGGAGCGCCGCCGGTTCGGGCGCGCCCTCCGGAAAGCGGGTCGCCAGCGTATCGAGGATGTGGCAGAAGGCGAGCTCGGAGTCGGTGCAGCCTACCGGCAGGAAGCGCCCGGAGCGCTGCGGCGCGAAGTCCTTCAGGTTGCCGTTGTGGGCGAAGATCCAGTAGCGCCCCCACAGCTCGCGCTGGAAGGGGTGGGTGTTCTCCAGCCGGATATCGCCCTGGGTGGCCTTGCGGATGTGGGCGATGACGTTGAGCGAGCGGATCGGATAATCACGGACCAGCTCCGCCACCGGCGAGTGGGCGCTCGGCGCCGGGTCGAGGAAGATGCGCACGCCGCGGCCCTCGAAGAAGGCGATCCCCCAGCCGTCGCGGTGATGGTCGGTGAGTCCTCCGCGCGCACGAAAACCTGCAAACGAGAAGCAGATGTCGGTCGGCACGTTGCAGTTCATGCCCAGCAACTGGCACATCTTCGTTCCCCTCTTCCGCGCCGGACGCGGTTTTCAGGCGCCGAGCTTCTTCTTCAGCAGCTCATTGACCTGCGCCGGGCTGGCCTTGCCCTTGCTGGCCTTCATGACCTGGCCGACCAGGGCGTTGAACGCCTTGTCCTTGCCGGCACGGAATTCGTCGACCGACTTCTGGTTGGCGGCGAGCACCTCGGCGATCATGGCCTCGATCGCGCCCGTGTCGGTGACCTGCCTGAGGCCCTGGCGGGCGATGACTTCGTCTGCGGCGTTCGCGTCACTTCCGCCCTCGCCGCTCCACAGCGCCTCGAACACCTTTTTGCCGATCGCGTTGGAGATCGTGTTGTCGGCGATGCGCCTGACCAGCCCGGCAAGCTGCGGGGGCGAGACCGGCGAGGCGGAGACGTCGAGTTCGGCCTTGTTGAGGCGCGCGGCGAGGTCGCCCATGACCCAGTTGGCGCAGAGTTTTGGCAACTGCGTCGGCAACTCAGTGCCGGGCGCTGTACAGGCCGCCGACACCGTGGCCTGGTAGAAGTCGGCGACTTCCCTGGACGCGGTGAGCGTGGTGGCGTCGTAGGCGGACAGGCCCCACGCGTCCATGAAGCGCGCCTTCATCGCCCCCGGCAGCTCGGGCATTTCGGCCTGCACGCGGGCTTTCCACTCGGGCGCGATCATCAGCGGTAGCAGGTCGGGGTCGGGGAAGTAGCGGTAGTCGTGGGCGTCTTCCTTGCTGCGCATCATCCGCGTCTCGCCCGTGTCCGGGTCGAACAGCACCGTGGCCTGCTGGATGCGACCGCCGTCTTCCAGGGTGTCGATCTGCCACTGCACCTCATAGTCGATCGCCTGCTGCAGGAAGCGGAAGGAGTTGAGGTTCTTGATCTCGCGCCGGGTGCCCAACTCGGCGGCGCCGTGTCTGCGCACCGACACGTTGGCGTCGCAGCGGAACGAGCCTTCCTGCATGTTGCCGTCGCAGATGTCGATCCAGCGCACCAGCGCGTGCAGCGCGCGGGCGTAGGCCACCGCTTCCGCCGACGAGCGCATGTCGGGCTCGGAAACGATCTCGAGCAGTGGCGTGCCGGCGCGGTTGAGGTCGATACCGGTCATGCCGTGGAAGTCCTCGTGCAGGCTCTTGCCGGCGTCTTCCTCGAGGTGGGCGCGGGTCAGGCGCACGGTCTTTTCATAGGCCTGCTCGCCTTCGCCGACACGGATCGTGATCTCGCCGCCGACCACCACCGGCAGGTCCATCTGGCTGATCTGGTAGCCCTTGGGGAGGTCCGGGTAAAAGTAGTTCTTGCGCGCGAACACGCTCTTCTCGGCGACGTGGGCGCCGATCGCGAGGCCGAAGCGGATCGCGCGCTCGACCGCGCCGCGGTTGAGCACCGGCAGCACGCCGGGGAGCGCAATGTCCACCGCACTCGTCTGGCGGTTGGGTTCAGCGCCGAACGCGGTGCTGGCGCCGGAAAAGATCTTGCTCGCGGTGTTGAGCTGGGCGTGGACTTCCAGCCCGATGACGACTTCCCAATCGGATCTGCTCATGGTGTCTTTCCGTGTTGCGTGTGGCCAGCCACCGGGGTCAGTGGCACTGGCCGTTGGTCCGATCGACGATGATCGGCCACAGGTAATCGAAGGCGCCGCGGGCGCAGCGTGCGGCGCAGTTGGCGAAACCGACGGTGACGGCCTTGCCCTGCTCGAAGATGTCCACTGTGCACCCGTCGGGTGCGCGCAGCTGCACGCTCGGTTTCTCGCGCGTCTGTGTGAACGGGCCGTGGAAACTGCAGCTGCCGCGGCGCGGGATGTCCACGTCGGCGTTGAAGGCCTGCACCTGCGACTGCGCTACGTCGAGCGTGATCCGCGTGGTGTAGCCGGCCTCGTCGCGGAAGCGGCAGTCGGCGCGCACGTCGAGCGGGCGCCACGGCATCGGACGGAGGTGCTTGCCGGCCGAGCTCGGGCTCGCCAGCACGTCGTCGCTGATCGGCGCGTCGGCAGGCGGCTGCAGCCCGGGCAGCGCACAGGCCGCCAGCAGCACCGAAGCCACCAGTGCGGCGAGGCGGCTGGCGACGCGACGCAGCGTCGGGCGTGGCATGGAACTCACGCGGCGCAAACTGGCCGCCGGGCGTGCCAGTCGGTGGCCTGCTGGAAGCGGTGCGCGGCGTTGAGCAGGCGCGCTTCGGCGAAATAGTCGCCGATCAGTTGCAGGCCCACCGGCAGGCCGTCGGCGCCGAAGCCGGCCGGGTGCGACAGGCCGGGCAGACCGGCGAGGTTGACCGCGATAGTGTAGATGTCGGACAGGTACATCTGGACGGGGTCGTCGGCCATCTGGCCAAGCGCCCAGGCGGTTGTCGGCGTGGTCGGTCCGGCGATCACGTCGCAGTGCTGCAGCGCGCCCTGGAAGTCCTGCGCGATCATGCGGCGCAGGCGCTGCGCCTGCAGGTAGTAGGCGTCGTAGTAGCCGTGCGAGAGCACGTAGGTGCCGACCAGGATGCGGCGCTTGACCTCGGCGCCGAAACCCTCGGCGCGGCTCTTCGCATACATGTCGGCGAGGTCGCCGTAACTGGCAGCGCGGTGGCCGAAGCGCACGCCGTCGAAGCGGGACAGGTTGCTCGAGCACTCGGCGGGCGCGATCACGTAGTAGGCGGGGATCGCCAGCTTCGCGTTGGGCAGCGAGACCTCGACCGTGGTGGCGCCGAGCGCGCGGTACTGCGCAATCGCGGCCTCGATGGTGGCGCGCACGTCGTCGGCCATGCCCTCGGCAAAGAATTCGCGCGGCAGGCCGATGCGCAGGCCTTCGAGCGGCTTCGCTGACGCGGGCGCCGCGAGCGCCGCGGCGTAGTCCTCGGTCGGGCGCTCAAGGCTGGTCGAGTCGCGCTCATCGAAGCCGGTCATCGCCGACAGCAGCAGCGCGCAGTCCTCGGCGCTGGCGCCGAAGGCACCGCCCTGGTCGAGCGAGGACGCGTAGGCGATCATGCCGTAGCGGCTCACCAGGCCATAGGTGGGCTTGATGCCGGTGATGCCGCAATAGGACGCCGGCTGGCGCACCGAGCCGCCGGTGTCGGTGCCGGTGGCGATCGGCGCCAGGCGCGCGGCCACCGCGGCGGCCGAACCGCCCGACGAGCCGCCGGGGATGCGTTCCAGGTTCCACGGGTTCCTGACTGCGCCGTAGTGCGAGCTTTCGTTCGACGAGCCCATCGCGAACTCGTCCATGTTGGCCTTGCCCAGGCTCACCGCACCGGCAGCCTTGAGCAGGCTCACCACGTGGGCGTCATAGGGGCTGACGAAGTTCGCAAGCATCTTCGAGCCGCAGGTGGTGAGCACGCCTTCGGTGCAGAACACGTCCTTCTGCGCGAGCGGGATGCCGGTGAGCGTCGTGGCCGTGCCGGCGGCGATGCGTTTGTCCGCGGCACGCGCAGCGGCGAGCGCGCCTTCACGATCGACGGTGATGAAGGCGTTCAGTTCGGGATTGAGTGCGTCGATGCGATCGAGGAAGAGGGTCGCGAGTTCGACGCTGGAGATCTGCCGCGCATCGAGCGCATGGCGCAGTGCCGGAAGGGAAGCGTTGATCATGGGGTGTGCAGGCAAAGAGGGGACGCAGGCAGGGGATGCAGGCCGTGGGACGCGGTCAGATGCGCGCTTGCCAAGGCTGCAGCGCAGATCATTCGATGACTTTCGGCACCAGATAGAGGCCGGCCTCGGTCTGCGGCGCGACCCTCTGGAAGGCCTCGCGGCGGTCGGTCTCGGTGACCACGTCGGCGCGCAACCGGGCGGCGAACTCCTGCGGATGGCTCATCGGCTCGACGCCGGTGGTGTCGACCGCCTGCATCTGCTCGATGAGGTCGAAGATGCCGTCGAGCTTGGCACGCGTGGCCTCGAGTTCGGCTGCGGACAGGGCGATGCGCGCGAGGCGGGCGATGTGCCCGACCTGGTCATTGGAGAGCGACATGGCGTAACAAAACCTGCTGAATCCACAAAGGTTTGTAGGTTATCATAATCGTCTTTGCCTCGCCTTGGGCTGCACCGTCTTGCGGTGTCCGGCGGGGTTTTCGCGTTGCAGCGCATCATGTATGCACAGGCTGTGCGTGGCTCGACTACTTCACCGGCTTCGGAAGGCTTCATGTTCGGTTTCCTGCGCTCTTATTTCTCCAACGATCTCGCGATCGACCTCGGCACCGCCAACACGCTGATCTACGTCCGTGGCAAGGGCATCGTGCTGGACGAACCCTCGGTGGTGGCGATCCGTACCGAAGGCGGGCCCAACGCCAAACGCTCCATCCAGGCGGTTGGCCACCAGGCCAAGCAGATGCTGGGCAAGACGCCGGGCAACATCACCGCGATCCGGCCGATGAAGGATGGCGTCATTGCCGACTTCGTCGTCACCGAGCAGATGATCAAGCAGTTCATCAAGAAGGTGCACGACTCGCGCCTGCTGTCACCGAGCCCGCGCATCATCATCTGCGTGCCCTGCGGCTCCACCCAGGTCGAGCGTCGCGCGATCCGTGACGCGGCGCTTGCGGCCGGTGCCTCGCAGGTGTTCCTGATCGAAGAGCCGATGGCGGCCGCGATCGGCGCCGGCCTGCCGGTGTCGGATGCGACCGGCTCGATGGTGGTCGACATCGGTGGCGGCACCACCGAGGTCGGGGTGATCTCGCTCGGCGGCATCGTCTACTCGGGCAGCATCCGTGTCGGCGGCGACAAGTTCGACGAGTCCATCGTCAATTACATCCGTCGCAACTACGGCATGCTGATCGGCGAGACCACCGCCGAGAAGATCAAGAAGCAGATCGGCTCCGCCTTCCCCGGCTCCGAGGTGCGCGAGATGGAGGTCAAGGGTCGCAACCTGGCCGAAGGCATTCCGCGCAGCTTCACGATCTCGTCCAACGAGATCCTCGAGGCGCTCACCGAGCCGCTCAACCAGATCGTGTCCGCGGTCAAGATCGGCCTGGAGCAGACCCCGCCCGAACTCGGCGCCGACATCGCCGAGCGTGGCATGATGCTCACAGGCGGCGGCGCGCTGGTGCGCGACCTCGACCGCCTGCTGATGGAGGAGACCGGCCTTCCGGTGGTGGTGGCCGAGGAGCCGCTGACCTGCGTCGCGCGCGGCTGCGGCATGGCGCTCGACAAGATGGACAAGCTCGCCTCCATCTTCACGTCCGAGTGA